>JBIKUP010000248.1:0-3357 GCA_044347535.1 Burkholderiaceae bacterium | reverse complement strand
ATTTCAAGGCAGGGGATATCGGTAAAAACACCGACCTATTTCAAGTTGAACCAGCGATTGGTAAGCACATCGATCTTCGACCACCAGTTCTTCTCATTCTGGATATTGAGCAAAATTTCATTCCGTATCTGGTAGTCGTAGTGGGATAGTGTACGTTTTCTTTCTGCTTGCGAGCTGTTGATGTTCTGGAGGTTTTGAAAACTGGCATCTTTCGAGTGCATATTGGCTTCCATCTCTAGAATGGCGTGCAAAAAGCTGATCTCGAGTCCAATTGAGGCCCAGTCGCGTTCGGCAACGGCACTTTGCTGCTGTAGGCCCGACCGCTGAGTAATGTTCACATTTTTTTGGCTATCGATTAGCACAATAACTACCGCCAAAACCACCAAAGACCCGAGCCAGAGCAATCGTCCATCGGTATTCGCAGCGATCACAAAGATCGAGCAAAAAAGACAGAAAAAAATGGTGCGGGCGGTTGTCGAGAAAAGCGTCAGCCGGGAGATCAAGCGATCAAGACCTTTTATGTCATGAGCAAGCCTTGAGGCGAGTTCCTTGGTTGCCTTTGCCAGTTGCAGGCGCCGGTTGTACTCGACCCGCTCGGCCTCATTAAGCGTCGCGACTTTATCGACTAAGTCATCGAGCGAGCTCATAGGATTGACTCAAATCCACTGTTGGCAAGTATTTTGGCGTGTCTCAGAAGGTAACTCGCCAAAGAGTTTACGGTATTCTGCCGAAAAGCGTGGTAAGTGACAGAAGCCCCAACGCCCAGCAATATCCTGCACAGACACCGTGCCGCCTTGCTTTCTCAAATCCCGCCTTGCACCGTTGAGTCGCATTGAGCGCAAGTACGTCAATGGGCTACTGCCGACCACCTCGGTAAAGGAATAGTTCAATACGCGACGGCCAACATTAAACTTCAAACATATTTCTGAAATACTCGGTGGGTCATCTTGTCGTGACATAGCCCAATCGATTATTGAACGTACGAGATAGCTGCGTGATCGAAAGCAGCGGCTCGGCTCATCCACCGGTTTGGATGATCTTATTGCAGACATGGTCGTCGTTAAAACAGCTGACTTGAAAATGCGCTGTACTTGAAGATGACCCAGACTCGCTGAGCTGAGCATCTCAGAACTCACGATTGATAACAGACAATACTTCAGCGCATCCATCGTGCCGGGTAATGGTTTGACCAAAATCGAATTCGACATGCTAGCGGTATCGATATTCTCCAGCGCGAGTAGCTGTAGCAATTCGAGCCTGGGAATGGTGACGGCCAGCACATCAAACCGCTTGGGTGTAACCAAGTTGAAGCCTTGACTGCCGTTGAAAGCAATTAAATCCTGTGGGCCGAATTGCTTCCCATTAAAGAGTCCTGACCCATCCATGTCGACGGGCATACCGATCACGAAGCAATCGTCTACTGGACTACCTTGCTGGAACACCGAGCGATTGGTGGATTCCCGAAAAACTTGAATACCCGAGAAGCCAACATCAATCAACTCGCCGCTAAATGTCCCGGCCTCGAGTTGGCTATAGGTTTGCTCCCAGTCTGAGAGGCAAGATGCATGGTGCTCAGAATCTCGCGTGGAAACTCGGTGTTGCCGATAGCCTGATTCAAGCAGAGGCATCTGGCCATCTACCGAGTGCTGATCGAATGTAGTGGGGCTAAAAGGGGTCGACATGTTTTTTTGTTATTTTTTATCTGACGCTTTTGGTCCACATTACCAGTGAATCCTCGGGGCGGTAAGCCCCCCAATAAAAAAATATCGAATAGTTAATTTTCAGGCCTGCTCCAGATGAAGTCTGGCAGTTTCGGGCCGCTCCCTGGCGAATTCGTTTCCGATTTCGGATAACACCCGGGAGGCTCATTCTGCAAGACTGTGCAAAAAAGAAACTTGGCCACCATGGCGGCGGCGAAGGGTTTTCATCAAGAGGAGGCGAAAGGTCGTGAAGCGAACAACTTGGCTTTTTCAATTTTTGATGATGCTGGGCAGCGTAGCGATACCCGCCCATGCCGAACTTGGCATAGAGACGGTGACGACGCTAGAGCGCCTGCCCACGGCTCACCCTTACCGGTTGTATTACACCGATGTCGCGCTGCCACATCTACCTGATGGCAAGCTGGTCATCATTGACGGGCGCAGCATGAAGGTGGAGGGCATGGTATCCACCGGGTCATTTGCACAAACTACGGTGTCACCTGATCGTAGCGAGATCTATGTCGCCACGACCTACTACGCCAAGCTGAACCGCGGTGAGCGCTTCGAAGAAATTCTGGTGTATGACGCCAGCACACTGGCACTCAAGGCAGAGATTCCATACCCAGCGCGTCACTCCCAGTCATTGCCTTATCTGGCGACTTTGCGAACCTCGGCAGATGGCCGTTTCATCTATGTGCAGAATGCCAGCCCGGCAACATCGATAGGCATCGTTGACCGTCAACTCGGAAAAATGGTCAATGAAATTCAAACGCCAGGTTGCTTTGGCTTGTACCCCGCTCAGCATACGCTCCGGGTTGCCACATTGTGCGGTGACGGTACGATGCTGACGATTTCGCTAAGCGAAGACGGTATGGCAACTGATAAGCAAAAAAGTCCGGAGTTTTTCGATCCAACGGATGACGCTTTGTTTGTAGCGCCAGCCCAAGACGGCGATCTCTATTATTTCCCGTCATTCAAGGGCGATATCGTCACGGTGAACGTCGGCGGTGAGGTCGCCAAGCCGACCGACCGCTGGTCGATGGCATCGGCAAGCGAGAAACGACGGGGATGGCGTCCATCGGGATTCCAGCCGATTGCGCTACACGTAGATAGCGGGACTTTGTATGCCGGTGTTCACAGCAAAGGCTACGAGGGTAGCCACAAAGATCCAATGCAGGAAATCTGGGTGTTTGACGTCAAGACGAAAAAACGCGTTGCACGCAGCAAGACGCCCGCGGCCTTTGGTTTGGCGGTAAGTAAAGGTGCGGCACCAAGGCTGTTCGCGTACAACACCGAGCATTCATCGATCATCGCGTTTGATGGCTTGCGCAAGCTGAAGAAGGTCGCTGAAAAAGCGGGCTTTGGTGATACGCCATCACAGTTGGAAACACAGTAATTGTTATGCTGACCGACTTCATCCTTGATCCAGTCATCACGCGAGCCTTCGCATCGATGCTCGCGGTGATCTTGCTCGTCGGTGGCTGGCAAAAGCTGCGGGATATCGAAATCTTTGCTGCTGCGATGGAAAACTATCGTTTACTGCCACCTAGTTTGGTTCGGCCAGTTTCTTGGATGGTGCCAACAATCGAGATCGTGGCGGGCGTTGCTCTACTATTCCCTGACAGCTGCGCGCTGGGTGCCTCACTAGCTGCAGCGA
>JBIKUP010000246.1:0-3373 GCA_044347535.1 Burkholderiaceae bacterium | reverse complement strand
GATCGAGATCACGCTTCAAGATGGCAGTACCGAGGTGATTCACGCCGATCACATTGTGCTGGCGATTGGTAGTCGCCCGCGTTATCTGCCCGACATACCGATCGACGAAAAAACGATCCTTACCAGCGATGGTATTGCCAGCCTGCCGGATTTCCCCAAAAGTATTGTGATTCTCGGTGCGGGTGTCATCGGCTGTGAGTTCGCGACGATTTTTTCTAACTTTGGCCGTACCAAGGTTTACCTGATTGATAAAGAAGACCGTATTCTGCCGTTCGAGGATGAGGATATTTCGCATGCACTCGCTGCCAACCTCGAGCAACACGGCGTCGTCATTCACCATAATGCCTCGCTGGCTTCAATGAAGGTGGTCGATGGCCGTGTTGAGTACGTCCTTGATTACAAAGATGGCAGGCACGAGACTTATGTGGTGGATAACGCTCTGGTATCGGTCGGTAGAGTCGCCAACACCGATGGCTTGGGTTTGGAGAATGCCGGCGTCAAGCTGAATGAGCGCGGCTATTGCATCGACAATGACACGCAGACGACGGTACCGAATATCTATGCCGTAGGTGACTTCACTGCCGATATCTCATTGGTGAATGTGGGCGAACTGGAAGGACGTTATGCGGTTGAGCGTATTTTCGGCAAGCCGAAACACCAGCTGATATATGAAAACATCTCGACGATCATGTTCCTCAACCCCGAGGTGGCGTCGGTTGGTTTGAACGAGACGCAGGCTAAGAAGAAAAAAATCCCGTACCGGCTCGCGGTGATGAATTACCGCTACATCAATCGTGCGATTGCGATGGGTAAGACCGGGGGTTTTTTCAAAATTCTTGTGTCTGATGATGACGAGATGAAGATACTCGGCATGCGCGTGATGGGGAATCACGCGTCCAGTACGAGTCAGGCGATTGCGCTGATGATCGCGATGGGTGCAGGTATCGAGGTGTTGGCGGAGCTGATCTTCCCGCACCCATCCGTACCCGAGGGCATCCAGGAATGCGCGCGCATGTTGATGGGCAATTCCATCGTCAAGCCAGAGGTGTTCAATCTGGATTTGCGGTGCTACCGGGTGGATGCGAGCGGTCGGGTGTCTGATCTATTCCCCGCGGTGGCCGCCTAAGAACCTATCTCTTAGGCCGCTTGCGGCGTTGGCAGCAACTCGCCGTACGTCTTGTACTGTCTTCGTTGCTGCCGTCTTGCCATCGACCTAAGTAGATAGGCTCTATCGGTGCTTAATCGCCCGCGGCAACGTCGCGCACTTTGCGCTGATATTTCTCTTCGAACTCTTTGCGCGCTTCTTCCATCATCTCGCGCGCTTGTGCTTCGGACAGACGGTACTGGCGACGCAGACGATCGAGTGTATCGGTCTCTGCTTCGGTGATCACACCATCCGCCAGCGCTTCACGCAGCTGCTGCCCGAAAGCGGCCTTTTTACGACCCAGCTGGTTCGAGAATGCGGAAGCCACGATACCCGTCATGATGGCCGACATACACACGCCCAGGAAGCCGGTCAGTAGCGCGATGATGTCACCCGCTGCCGTCAGCTCCTCGACGTTGCCGTAGCCCGAGGTGATGGTAATGATGGACCAGTAGATACACGCCGGAATCGAGCCGAAATGCTCGGGCTGGTTATGCCCTTCGGCGAAATACATGAGTGACGCCGACACAATGGTCGCGATCAGAATCAGGAACAGCGCCGAAGCGAAGGCTTTGCGCTCGGACATCACCGCGTGTGCCAGATCTTGCAGGGCAGTGTTGTACTTCGAGAGCTTCAGAATCCGCAGCAAGCGCAACACACGCAGCACGCGCAGATCGAGGAACGGGAAGAAACTGTGCACGAAATAGGGCGCAGTTGCGAAAAAGTCAATCAGGCCGAAGAAGCTGAACGCGTATTCACGTCGGCCGCGCCAGGCGCCGCCCTGATCTGCCGTGTAGCGTGCGCCATAGGACCAGATCCGAATGATGTACTCGGCCGAGAAGAACATCACGCTCCAGAACTCGAACTCATGAAAGAAGTCTTTGTACTGAGCATGGATTTCAGGCACGGAGTCAAGGATCACCGCGGTACAGTTGGTCAGCACGACGAAGGTAATGATCCATTCGACGATGCTACCTGCGCGGTCGTGAGACGACCCATCCATTACTTCCATGACACGGCGCTTCATACAGGCTCCTGCAATACTTCTCTTTTTTGCAAGGGGTCGTGTGCGACCCCTCAAATGAAAAACGGGCTGGCAAAGTGCCAGCCCGTAGTGTAACGAACCGTCGGGAAAGTTTCCAGACGGCAAAGCGACGATTTAGCCGCCGATTTGGTCTGCTACGCGCTTCTGGTTAGCGTCAACCTTCTCACGCAGCGAGATCACGCTCTCACGCAACTCGTTACCGGCATCCTGCATCCCGTTCAGCTTGTCTTTCAGGGTTTCGCCGGTTGCGAAGGTCTCTTCAATGATCTTGCGGGTCTCGATCGAGCTGTTGTTGATGCTGCGAACGACTTCTTCGATCTCGTTGACACGCGACTCATTGCCGTGGTGCGACGACTGACCCATCATCTGCTTCAGTTCGCCGTCCATCCACTGACCGTTGGAGTCAGCGATCTCGTCGATGTAGTTGACCATCTCTTCGTTCAACTCGTAGAAGGTCTGGCTGACATCGCTCAGTGCGCGAATTGCTTCCGCCATTTTGATTGCGATACCGGCCATTTTACGGTTGATTTTCGAGCGGTGCTCCAGATACTCGACCTTGACGCGGTTCGCCATCGACAGCTGGAAGGCTTCTTCGTCGTTGTTGGTCGGTGTCAGGCCTTCGATCATCATCAGACGATTACGGAATACATCGTCGGTGGTGCGCATGATCAACTCACGGTTACCCGCTGCGTTAATCAGATAGCTCTGCTGTGCGTCGGTGATGTTTTCCTCGATCGTGCTTCGCGCGACCTGGATTTGCCCGACGTTGAACTGGACCAGCGCCTCGACATCGAAAATCGCGCGCTTGTTACGCTGGATCATGTTCTTGATAACGTCACTCATGGATCTCTCCTGTATTAGGTGTTGTTGTGTGCGTGGCGATCAGGCTGCTTCTTCCATACCAGGCGGCAGCGCGACTCGGGAAGAGCGGGATAACCGGTTCACGGTAATCATGCCCTTGCCCTGATGCTTCATGTCACATTCTTCATAAAGCATCGCGTACACGTAGTCGGCCTGGTCAGCGGAAACCACCAGATGCACGATCTCGGTTTTCGGGATCTCTGGTAGGCCGCCGGCCAATGAAGCGCGACCAATCGGGTTGCCCCGCACCGAGTACATATGGCACTCGTTCAGGCCCTTATGGTGCAGCAATTCCATAACGCGGCTACCACCGCCTTCGTACA
>JBIKUP010000245.1:0-3383 GCA_044347535.1 Burkholderiaceae bacterium | reverse complement strand
CAATCGGCTGCATCAGGCCATGCGAGCGAATGGAGGCCGCGAGCTCCTGGAGGGCGGTCTCATCCATCCGGGTACGGGGCTGATAGCGACCCGGAGTGAGCGCGTCGAGCGACACCTCGATCAAGCCCCCGGCGGCCTGGGCTGATGTGGGTTCGGCGGCAGGAGCGTCCTGACCCAGCAAGGCATCGAGGCCTCTGCCGAGGCCTTTGCTGCGGCTTCGGTTCATCGCTGGGGGTCTCCTTTGGGTGGTTTGGCCTGGACGTCGGTCTGGGCAGGGCTGATTCGGTTCAGAAGCTCTCGGGCGAAGGCCAGGTAGGCCTGGGCGCCTTTTGAGCCCGGGTCATACAGGACGCCCGGTTGGCCGTGACTCGGGGCCTCGGCCAGGCGTACATTTCGTGGGATGACGGTCGAGAAAACCTTGGCGCCGAAGTGCTGTTCAAGCTGCGCGGCCACCTGTTGCGCAAGCGCCATGCGGGGATCGAACATCACGCGAAGGAGCCCCAGGATGTCGAGGTCTGGGTTGAAATTGGCGCGCACCTTCCTGAGTGTATTGACCAGATCCGAGAGCCCCTCGAGTGCGTAGTACTCGCACTGCATCGGGATGATCACACCATGCGCAGCGCACAGACCATTTAGCGTAAGCATAGAGAGCGCAGGCGGGCAATCGATCAGCACGAAATCGTAGTCGCCCTGCACCTCTGCCAACGCATGTCGCAAGCGTAGTTCGCGCTGCTCGAGGTCGATCATTTCGACTTCTGCGCCGGCCAGATCACGGTTCGCTGGCAACACCTCGAAGTTGCCACTTTCCGAGGTTTGCAACGCGCTCTTCACATCGGTCATGCCGAGCAATACTTGATAAACGGAACTCTCGAGTTTCGCCTTATCAACGCCCGCACCCATGGTGGCGTTGCCTTGTGGATCGAGATCGACCAACAGCACGCGCTTTTTCAGCACGGCGAGGCCAGCGGCAAGGTTGACGGCAGTGGTCGTTTTACCCACGCCACCCTTTTGGTTGGCAATGCAGAAAATTTTCGCCATGGCAGTCGCTTTGGAATTAGTTGCTGGTTTCATGCGTGCGCATCAGAGTGATTAAGTAACGCTCGCCTGACATCGCGGGCACGATGAGTTTTTCTGTTGATTGCATCCGCCACGCTGGTGGCAGCGCCGTCAGCTCGGACTCGAAGGCTGGACCTTTCATGGCGATCATCTTGCCGCCGACGCATAGTAAGTGGCCAGACAAGTTCACGAAATCGTTTAGCGCTGCAAAAGCTCTTGAGGTAATCACGTCGAACAAGTGCTCGCTCGCTAGTTGCTCCACTCGCCCGGTGTGAACTGTCAGGTTGCGGAGTTGTAGCTCCGCTTTTGCTTGCGTCAAAAACGCGGTTTTCTTGTGCACAGTGTCGATCAGTTCGACGCGCATCTCTGGCGCTGACCATGCGGCCCAGATCGCAATGATCACGCCGGGTAAACCACCACCTGAACCGACATCCAGTACGCGTTTGGCGCCCACAAATGCGTGCAGTGCCGCTAAGCAGTCGAGCAAGTGATGCGTCAACATTTGCTGTGCGTCCCGCACTGCCGTCAGGTTGTAGACACTGTTCCATTTCTGCAGCAGCGCGAGGTAATCGAGCAATTGTTCCTGGCATGCGTCGGGTAAATCCAAGCCGAGCTGTTGCACACCGGCGCTGAGTTGCTCTCGCAGAGCCTTTCGATCGATGGGCATTCACGCCGCACTCTTGCCGGGCTCGGCGATTTCGGCAGTTTTGAAGCCGCGCTTTTTCAAATGGATCAAGAGTAGCGAGATCGCAGCGGGTGTTACGCCTGCAATGCGCGATGCTTGGCCCAAGGTTTCGGGCCTGAACTGGTTGAGCTTTTGTCTCACCTCGAATGACAGAGCCTGCACCGCGAGATAATCGATTTCAGCCGGCAACTTGAGATGCTCGTAGTGCTCATGCCGCTCGACTTCTTTGGCTTGTCGATCAATATAGCCGGCATATTTCACTTGGATCTCTACCTGTGCCGCAATATCGATTGCCACGCTTACGTCTTCAAAACGACGGCCGTCAATCGTCGTCATGGACATCAGCTGCGCGTAGCCGACATTGGGTCGGCGCAGCAAGTCAGTTAGCGCATACTCTCGCTCTAAGGCTTTACCCACCACGCGCTCTGCCTCTTCCGCTGCGATAATGCGGGGGCTCACCCAGGTCGATTTCAGCCGCTCCAACTCGCGCGCGATAGCTTCCTGGCGTTGTTCAAAAGCGGCCCACTGAGCATCGCCGACACAACCAAGCTCGCGCCCAATCTGAGTCAAACGCAGGTCGGCATTATCTTCGCGCAGACTAAGGCGATACTCCGCGCGGCTGGTGAACATTCGGTAAGGCTCCTGCACGCCCTGGGTCACCAGATCGTCGACCAGCACACCCAGATAAGCCTGGTCACGGCCCGGCGTCCAAGCAGCGTCGCCTCGCGCGGACAGCGCCGCGTTGATGCCTGCCAATAAACCCTGCGCCGCGGCCTCTTCATAGCCCGTGGTGCCGTTGATCTGTCCGGCGAAAAACAAGCCGCCAATTGCCTTGGTTTCAAGCGATGCCCGCAGAGCACGTGGGTCGAAGAAATCGTATTCGATTGCGTAGCCCGGCCGGAGGATATGCGCCTGCTCCAAGCCGGCGATGGACCGAACTAGCTCGAGCTGCGCGTCAAATGGCAAGCTGGTGGAGATGCCGTTGGGATAAAACTCGTTGGTCGTCAGCCCCTCTGGCTCCAGAAAAATCTGGTGCGACGACTTGTCGGCAAAACGGTGGATTTTGTCTTCGATCGAGGGGCAATAGCGCGGTCCGACGCCCTCGATGACACCGGTAAACATCGGGCTGCGGTCTAGCGAGCCCCGAATAATGTCGTGTGTCCGCGCATTGGTATGCGTGATCCAGCAAGGCATTTGTGCTGGATGCATGGCGACCGACCCCATCGATGAAAACACTGGGATCGGATCAGTGTCGCCGCCCTGCTCCACCATCACGGAAAAATCGATCGTGCGGCCGTCGATGCGTGGCGGCGTACCTGTTTTCAAGCGCCCCTGTGGCAGCTTCAGCTCTCTCAGGCGCATCGCCAAGGACGTCGCCGGGGCATCCCCTGCCCGACCACCGGCATGATGGCTCAGGCCTACATGTATTTTCCCGTCCAAGAAGGTTCCCGCCGTCAGCACCACCGAGCGGCCATAAAACCGGATGCCGACTTGGGTTTGCACTCCAGCAACCCGGTCACCCTGGAGGAGAAGATCGTCGACCGATTGCTGGAAAAGCCAGAGGTTTTCTTGGTTTTCAAGCCGGCGGCGTATGGCCGCGCGATACAAAACCCGATCGGCTTGTGCGCGGGTCGCCCGCACC
>JBIKUP010000244.1:0-3396 GCA_044347535.1 Burkholderiaceae bacterium | reverse complement strand
CTTCCCAACATCCTTCCATTTTTTCAAAGAACGCCATGAAGCTGATTGAACCCATCCTGCAGTTTCACGACGAGCTCAAGCAAATCCGTCGCACCATTCACGCCCACCCAGAGCTCGCGTATGAAGAGACGCAGACTTCACAACTGGTGGCGCAGCAGTTGGAGGCATGGGGTATCCCTGTTATTCGTGGACTTGGGGGAACAGGCGTAGTTGGCGTCATTCGCGCCGGGAGCAGCTCGCGTGCGGTTGGCCTACGTGCAGACATGGATGCGCTGCCACTACAGGAGCATAATCAATTCCCCCACCGCTCTCAGCATGACGGGAAAATGCACGCCTGTGGCCACGACGGACACACTGCGATGCTCCTTGGGGCCGCGCATTATCTTTCGCAACATCGGGATTTTGACGGGACGGTTTATGTCATCTTTCAACCCGCTGAGGAAGGCCGTGGTGGCGCCAAGGCGATGATGGATGACGGACTTTTCGAGCAATGTCCGATGGAGGCTGTGTTTGGTATGCACAACTGGCCGGGCATGCGCGCCGGAACCATGGGCGTCGTGCCGGGGCCGATGATGGCCTCTTCGAATGAGTTCGAATTGACGATCCATGGCAAAGGTTCACATGCGGCCCAACCGCATCGGGCGGTTGATCCGGTAATGGTCGCGGTGCAGATTGCACAAAGCTGGCAGACCATTGTCTCGCGCAATTTAAGCCCATTAGATTCCGGTGTACTGTCCATTACCCAGATTCATACGGGTAGCGCGACCAACATCGTGCCAGATTCGGCGTCGATGATTGGTACAGTAAGGACGTTCACGCTGCCGGTGCTTGATCTGATCGAGCAAAGAATGCGTGACATTGCCAGCCATACCGCGGCCGCCTTTGGCGCGACGGTTGAATTTTCATTCAGCCGGAATTATCCGCCGCTGATCAATCATCGGTCAGAGACAGAATTTGCACTTAGCGTGATGGCAGATGTGGTTGGCCGCGAAGGGGCGTTGTCGGATATTGAGCCGACCATGGGCTCCGAAGATTTTGCGTTCATGCTGCAAGAAAAGCCAGGCTGCTATGTCTTCATCGGCAATGGCGACGGCACCCATCGTGATCACGGCCACGGCCTCGGTCCGTGCAACCTTCATAATCCAAGCTACGACTTTAATGATGATTTGCTACCTATAGGCGCAAGCTACTGGGTGCAACTGGCGAAACGCTTCCTGAACGAATCACCGGCAAGTTAAACTAATTGATTGCTAGTGCGATTGACTCTGATGATTAAGCTAAACGCTCCAACTTGATGGACACTGTTCCACTGTGGTTACAAATCGTTGCGCTGGTCGGACTAGTTTGCTCCTCGGCTTTTTTTTCGATCTCAGAAACTTCCTTGATGGCGCTGAACCGCCATCGGATCAAGCATCTCGCGCGCCGAGGTTCGCGACTGGCGCAAACTACCCTCTGGCTGCTGGATCATACCGACCGCATGCTGTCGCTGATCCTGATCGCCAACACCCTCATCAACGCACTGATCACGGCACTGGTAACTTCGATTGCGATTTCTGCGTTCGGCAATAACCAGGAAGTGATTACCATCGCCACCGCAATTGTGGCGTTTTTTCTGATCGTGTTCGCTGAGATCACACCCAAGGTGATCGGCGCAACCTACCCGGAAAGAATCGCGCTCCCAGCGTCTTTCCTGATCAAGCCGCTGATATTCATTGGCAAGCCAGCGATTTGGTTTGTGAATCTATTTGTACGCGGCTTGCTGTCGTTACTGCGCATTCGCACTGGCACCGGTGTGCGTGATATGCGCATATCACCCGATGAATTACGCTCGATGGTGATGGAAAGTGGCAATTTTATTCCTGTTAAACATAAAAGCATCTTGCTGAACTTGTCCCCACTAGAGCGCGTAACTGTCGAAGATGTGATGACACCGCGCTCGCAAGTCGAGTCATTGAATTTATCGGTACCGGTAGATGAGATCAAACATCAGCTCACTACCTGCTATCACAATAAGTTATTGGTGCACGAGGGTGAGATCAACAAGGTCGTTGGCATCCTGCATGTGCGCAAGGCGATGGCACTGCTGAATCAAGTAGATGAACTGACTGTCGAACATTTCAGAGAGTTGTTAACGCTCCCTTATTTCATCCCCCCTGAAACGGATCTGTTTACTCAACTACAGTACTTTCAGGAGAATCAGGAGCGCCTTGCTGTCATTGTGGATGAATATGGCGAAGTGCAAGGCCTAGTCACGCTAGATGACATTATTGAAGAGATGGTCGGCGAGTTTACGACGTCAACGCCAGGCGCGACGCGTGCCGATCAGTTTGGTTGGGATAAAAAGGGTGAGTGCCTGTTGGAAGGCTCGATCTCGTTACGAGATGTAAATAAACGGCTAGATTTGAATCTGCCGATTGACGGACCAAAAACCCTGAATGGCCTGTTACTGGAGCTACTACAAGAAATTCCCGAGGCATCGGTGTCCCTGAAGATCTCAGGCTGTGTCATCGAGATTGTTCAGGTACAGGAACAAGTGATCAAGATGGTGAAGCTACATCGACCTAGTTGATGGTGCCATTTTTAATTGGCCTCGCCACATCACTCCCTTTGTTGCCAAATTACGTCAAAAATACGAGTAGCTATTACTGATATCACGGTTCCAGCTTCTCAAGCACACCTAAACTCAGCCTCTTTAAACTAGCTTCACGCATGATGCGCGCGATTTGCTCGCTGACGACTCATGCGCCCTACTCCCGCCTCACCCTCTGCCCCCTCTGGTTTGCCGCGCGCGCTGCTGCAAGCGGACAAACTGAGTCAACAGGAGATCGACGTACTCCAACGTGACGCCAGTAATGAACGCCTTCCATTCATTGATCATCTGATCCGAAGCGGCAAGATGGATGCAAAGGCGCTTGCCTTGTTTTGCGCTACGCACTTCGGTTGCCCTTTACTTGACCTCGGTGCGCTGGATGTTCAGGCGCTACCAAAAAACATTATCGATGACCGTCTGATGCAGTCGCAGCGGGTAGTGGTACTCGCCAAACGGGCGAATAAAGTCTCTGTTGCCATCGCCGACCCCACGCAAACGCAGGCGCTGGATCAAGTCAAGTTCCGCACTGGCTTGTCCGTTGAGCCGGTGGTGGTGTTACTGCCTCAGTTAAGCGATTTAATCGCCAATCTATCTCAGAGTGCGGAGCAGAATCTATCGGAATTAATCGGTGACGATCTCGATAGCGTGGCCTTGGTCGACGAAGGCAATCACTCAGATACCCCCCGCCAGTGAGATCGATGACGCCCCCGTTGTTCGGTTCTTGCAAAAAATTCTGACCGATGCGATCAATATGGGCGCCTCGGATTTACACTTCGAGCCGTTCGAAAAGTTTTATCGCATCCGTT
>JBIKUP010000243.1:0-3407 GCA_044347535.1 Burkholderiaceae bacterium | reverse complement strand
GCGCGGCCGGCCACACTGTGTTGGCAGGGTTAGGGTTTCAGCCTATTGGGTAGCCAATTTGGCAACGCCTCGCTGACCGCAGCCTATAGATTGACGTGGTGGGCGAACACCCCATCAGAACACCCCAAGCGCTTGATTCCCTTATATAATCGCGGGTTCCGTCAACCGGGCAAGTGATCGCCAACCGGGTCAAGAAGCAAGGCAGACCGACGAAGTGGCAATTGGCTACCCAAGCAAAGTGAGACTGCAATGAAAGAAGGCATCCATCCTGAGTACCGCGATATTGTTGTGCATGACTTGTCGTGCGACTTCAAGTTCCTGACCCGCTCTACCATTCAAACCCGCGAGACCATCAAGTTTGAAGGTCAGGATTATCCGCTGGTGAAAATCGAAGTATCGTCCGAGTCGCACCCGTTCTACACGGGCAAACACAAGATTGTCGATACCGCTGGTCGCGTCGACAAATTCCGCCAGAAGTTCGGCAAGGTCGGCTCCAAGACCCGAGCAACCGGCGACTGATTGCGCGATCTCACCACCGCCAAAAAATGCCGCCTTGCGCGGCATTTTTGTTGTATTGATTCACAATAGCGATTGTATGGCTATCGTCGTCCTCCCCAATTACGGATGAAACCCGTCAGACTCTCCGCTGCAGCCACCATCGCCTTGCCGCGCTGGGGCTTGATTGCGCTTTGCCTGCTGTATATCCTGCCCGGCATCGTGCGACGCGACCCATGGAAAGTCGATGATGCCTCAGGCTTCGGCATCATGTGGACCATGGCGCATGGCGCGCTAAGCGATTGGCTGTCACCCAATATTGTCGGCATGGGCATGCCGAATGAAGCACCACTGACTTACTGGATCGGCGCCATCCTGATTCGCGTATTCGGCTGGCTCACCGGTGACGCGCTGGCGGCAAGATTATCGATTCTAGTTTTTTTTGCGATTGGTACCTTGGCGGTGTGGCGTACCGCTTACGTGCTGGGCCGTCGCTCAGAATCGCAACCACTCAAGCTTGCGTTCGGCGGGCAACCGGCTGCAATGGATTACGGCCGTACATTGGCCGATGGTGCGTTACTGATCTATGTGGCATCACTCGGTTTACTACTGCGCAGCCATGAAACAGCGGCTACTGCACTTCAGGTGTCGATGGTGGCAGTCGTCATGTACGCCGCTGCTTGTCTGTTCGACCGACCCACTGCACGCGCAGCAACCGGACTCGGCGTCGCAACGGGCTTGCTTTTGCTAACAGCGAATTGGATCACGCCACTGCTCTTGTTCGTCAGTTTTGTCTTGGTTGCAGCATTGCGCTACCGCGAGGTACTGCCAAAACTACTGATGATCTCGCTCCCGATCATGATGGCTTTGCCCGCTGCTTGGCTGCTGTCTCGACAAGTCACCACAATGGCGTCCGTAGCAGATTGGCTGGCGATCGGGCGTCGTGAACTGGGCATGGCCAGCACAAGCAATACCCGCGAACTCCTCAAAACCTCGGTTTGGTATCTGTGGCCTGCTTGGCCGATCGCAGCTTGGGCGGTGTACGCATGGCGATCGCAGCTGACCTTGCACATTCTGCTACCCGCTGCTGTAGTTGCGGGGCTTGCGCTTATGACGCTGTTCTCGCCCTCCGCGCGCGACCATGCCTTGCTACCACTGCTACCGCCACTCGCCATACTCGCCACCTTCGGTCTTCCTACTTTAAAGCGCGGCGCAATCAATGCGATCGACTGGTTCTCGGTGATGACGCTATCGGCAATCGCCGGTTTCATCTGGCTTGGCTGGCTGGCCAAGCAAACGGGCTGGCCACCACAACTCGCACATAACGCGTTCCGCGCGGCACCCGGCTTTCAACCGGAATTCAGCAGCGTCGCGCTCGCCGTAGCACTCATGACGAGTGTCGGCTGGCTACTGCTGCTCTACTGGCGACTCGGTCGCCGACCACCCGTACTCTGGCGTGCCGTGGTGTTGTCAACCGGCGGTATTGTGTTGTGCTGGGTGCTACTGATGACACTCTGGCTGCCTTGGCTGAATTATCGACAGAGCTATGCTGCGGTAGCTGAGCAGTTGGGCGCCGCGCTGCCGTCGACTTACCGCTGTGTTGATACTGACGAAGTGGGTCCGGCACAACGTGCCTCATTTGCCTATCTCGGTCACGTCAAGTTCAGTCGACCTGGCGACAAGCGCTGCGAATTCCTGCTGGTACAAGACGATCGTTTGCTGAGTAAAGGTGGGCAGATGAAATCTGTCGATGATCGATTAACACTGCTCTGGCAAGGTCGACGCGCCGCCGACCGCCATGAATTGTTCCGCTTGTTCCGACGCGATTCACGATGAGCATGCGCGAAGAGGCACGCGCCGCATCCTCATTCACCGCGCGCGTCGCCTCGCTGGCATGGCCCATCGTGGTGGGCCAACTCGCGGTGATCATGAATGGTGTCATGGACACCATGATGACAGCGCGCTACTCGGCTATCGATCTCGCTGCGCTGGGTCTTGGCGCCTCGGTCTACGTGAGTATCTTTGTTGGTCTTTCGGGTGTGATGCAAGCACTCTCGCCCACCATCGGCCAGCTGTATGGTGCAAAAAAATACGATGCCATCGGTCATCAGGTAAGACAAGGTGTTTGGCTGGCGATTTTTCTTTCGCTGGTCGGCAGCACACTGCTGCTGTTTCCTGATCCGCTGCTCAATATCGCCGAAGCACCACCAGCGCTCGACAGTAAAGTGCGCGAGTACCTCGCCTTGCTATCAATCGCGCTTCCCGCGACGCTTGGGTTTCGGGTATTTGCTGCACTAAATACCGCAGTATCGCGTCCGCGGATGGTGATGACGATACAAGTGGGCACACTGGTGCTGCTGAAGCTGCCGTTGAATGCGCTATTCATTTTTGGTGGCCTTGGACTGCCTGCACTAGGCACCCCCGGTGCCGCGATTGCCACTTGCGTTGCTGCGTGGCTTGCACTCGGCGTAGGTTGGCTTCTCGCTGCGCGCGGCGATTCATATCGCCAGTTTCAGATACAAGGCCATGGATTCGAAAAGCCCGCATGGCCGACTCAGCGCGCACTGCTCAAACTCGGACTACCGATGGGCATGTCTTACCTGATTGAGGTAACCGCATTCACGTTCATGGCACTGTTCATTGCGAGGTTAGGTAGCGAGACCTTGGCTGCCCACCAAATCGTAGGTAACTTCGGCACCGTGCTCTACATGTTGCCGCTGTCGATCGCGAGTGCGACGGGCATATTGGTGGCACAAGAAATTGGTGCAGGAAGACTGAGTGCGGCACGTCATGCGGGTGACGCCGGTATACGACTGGGTGTACTTGTGGCGGTATCGATCGGATTACTGGTCTACTTCTCGCGTGCATACATCGTGGCGCTATACACACCCGACCCAAAAATCGCCGCGATT
>JBIKUP010000242.1:0-3408 GCA_044347535.1 Burkholderiaceae bacterium | reverse complement strand
TCCCCATTCAAGAAAATCTGCTTCAGGCAACTGCGTTGTCAGCAGCAGAAACACCGAGCCTGATAAAAAGAAACCAATCGGGCCACCCAGCTGCGGAAACATGCCGTACCAAGCATGACGTCCGGGCGGTGCGTTTTCAGTAGACAGCAAGATAGCGCCGCCCCACTCACCCCCCAGCCCCAAACCCTGCCCAAAACGTAACACCGCCAACATGATCGGTGCCGCGATACCAATCGATGCATACGTCGGCAGCAAACCGATCAACACGGTGGATAAACCCATGGTGAGCAAAGAGGCGACCAAGGTCGCTTTGCGACCAATACGATCGCCAAAATGGCCAAACAATGCCGAGCCGACTGGCCGCGCAACGAAAGCCAAGCCAAACGTCGCTAGCGACTGTAGCGTGGCTAGTGTGCCGTCGGATGAAGGAAAAAATAGCGTCGGAAAAACTAACACCGCCGCTGTACCAAAGATATAGAAATCGAAATACTCGATCGTTGTACCGATCAGACTCGCGAACAGTACCCTTGCAGGTGAATTCGGTGGCTGATTGGCAGAAGCCTCAGCACCCTCGCGTGTAGCACCGGGTTCGTCCACATCGGTCTCCCTGAATCTTATTATTCTGTGTACGAGTAGCTGTATTATCGACAGCTACTGTATGTCAACGCCCGTTTATGACGCATACTCAAGCGGCGGTAACATGCATAAAGGCTTACGGATCATGCCAGCCGGGTGTTACAGCGTCAATTTCGATTGATGCTGCCATTCCCAAAGAATTTTCATCAAAACATAACGGAGACAACGATGCGCCTATTTCCCGGCTTTACCGAGCGACTGATCCGCACCAGCGGCGCGACCATCAAGGTTGTTTATGCCGGTCAGGGTGAGCCGGTGCTACTGCTACACGGGTATCCACAGACCATGGCCTGCTGGCACACGATTGCCCCGAAGCTGGCGAAACACTACACCGTGATCTGCGCTGACCTGCGGGGCTATGGCGGATCCTCCAAGCCCAAAGGCTTGCCCGATCACTCGAACTATTCCAAGCGCGCGATGGCGCAAGACATGGTCGAGGTGATGCAGAAGCTGGGCCATGATCGGTTTCACCTAGTGGGGCATGATCGCGGCGGCCGCGTTGCGCATCGCCTCGCCAAAGATCATGGTGATCGCGTACATACCCTCACCGTGCTCGACATCTCGCCCACGCTGAAAATGTTCGAGAGCACCGATTTACGCTTTGCCACCGCCTATTACCACTGGTTCCAGATGCTGCAACCGGCACCTATCCCCGAGCGCATGCTGCAAGGGATTGTGCCGTTCAACATCCTTGGCATGATCGGCACCGCCAAGCCGGATTTGTCGGCGTTCTCGAAAGCGGCGCTACGCGAGTATGTGAAAGCTTTCAGTGACCCCAAAGCGGTACATGCTAGCTGTGAAGACTACCGAGCAGCGGGCACCATCGATCTGGAGCACGATCGCAAAGACAAACGCCGCAAATTGAAAATGCCGCTGCTCGCCCTGTGGGGTAAACGTGGTGTGATTCATCGCTTGTTCAAATGCCTGGCCGACTGGCGCGAAGTCGCGACGAATGTGCGCGGTAAGGCGCTCGATTGCGGCCATTTCATCCCGGAAGAAAAACCTGCCGCGACACTGCGCGAGATTCGAAGCTTCCTGGCAAAGCATCCGATGGCTGATCACTAAAACCGTCACCCAACAAGCCATGCTGACCACGCTGATCGTTTGCCTTGCCAACTGCGGCGCAGCGACGACGCCCGCAGACGAAATTGGCAAAGTCGCTGCGGGTTACCTGGAAACTTGCCATGAGGTGAATTACCTGCAGCGCAGTCATTGCCCTGATATCCAGCCGCCGGTGATACTCCAATGCGTGAATGACGTTGAGCGCGAGCTGCCTCATCAGTATCGCGCCGATTTCCGCAAAGGCCGGCGCGTATTAGAGCAACGGTTCATCACGGAATTGCCGGCACAAGCAGAGGGACGTTTTGCACTACAACTGCGCACCGCGGGTGGTGATAGCGCGCTCGCGTGCTACAACAGTGCCAATGAACTTTCTCAACGCCGCATACAGCTGATGCGGCAGTTGAAGATTTTCAGCAATAGCCCTTGAACTAGCTCGCTGCAGCAGCTCTGACAACGCTCTGTAGTTGCGGCTTCTGACTTTCCTTGCGCGCCGAGCTGTCCATCATCAGATAGTTTTTCTCGTTGCTCTCGGCCACCAGCGACAAATAGCGCATGCAAGAGATACGCAAGAACGATGAGAGATTTTCGACCTTACCCTGGCGCTCAACGATTTCTTCGTACAACCTGCAGATCAGCTGGTTAGTAGTCATCTTATCCTTGGACGCGATGCGCGCCAGAATGTCCCAGCATAAATTTTCCAGCCTAATGCTGGTGACCATGCCATGTATACGCACCGAGCGCGTACGCTGCTCATAATGAATCGGGTCAGCACTGGTATAGATGTCGCACATACGAGTTTCTCCTGCTCGACTTTCGCTGATAAAAGCGATCAGCTACTAAAAACAGTTCCTTTTGAAACAAAAGCCGCCCCCACTTCGGGGGCGGCTTTGTCCAAGGTCTTGATCGACCTCGTCAGATGACGATTAGATCGTACGATTACGCAGACCGTTCGCGATGAACTCGGCCTGACGAATCGCCAATGCAACGATGGTCAGCGTCGGGTTCTCAGCTGCACCGGTGGTGAACTGCGAGCCATCGGACACGAACAAGTTCTTGATATCGTGCGTCTGACCATGCTTGTTCACCACACCGTCACGCGCCTTGGCACTCATCCGGTTGGTACCGAGGTTATGCGTTGACGGGTAAGGCGGGGTGAAGATCACACGCTTGGCACCCACCGACTCATACAGCGCCTTGCCTTGCTGGAAGCCGTGGTTACGCATCGCGATATCGTTACCGTGATCGCTGAAGTTCACGTTCGGGATTGGCAGACCAAACTGGTCCTTCTCGGTCGCGTGCAAAGTAATACGGTTGGATTCCTGCGGCATATCTTCACCGACCAACCACATACCTGCCATGTTGTCGTACGCATCCATCGCGTTCGAGAAATCACGGCCCCAATCACCTGGGTTCAGGAAGGCTGCCATGAACGGTACGCCGAGCGACAGCGTTTCCATTTCATAGCCACCGACGAAACCACGCTTCGGATCAAAACGCGATTCGTCCTTGATGATGCCGGCCATGGTGGTACCACGGAACATGTGCACTGGCTTTTCGAAGATGCCATACACCGATGCGGTCATGTGACGCATGTAGTTTCTACCGACCTGACCCGACGAGTTCGCCATGCCATTCGGGAACATGCTGGACGCCGAGTTCAGCAGCAGACGAGGCGACTCAATCGAGTTACCCGCTACGCAAACCACTTTC
>JBIKUP010000309.1:0-2838 GCA_044347535.1 Burkholderiaceae bacterium | reverse complement strand
CTGAGGTGAGAGCGATGGCAAACACGATCAAAGTAAAACTGGTCAAGGGGCTGATCGGCACTAAGCAGTCACACCGAGACACTGTGCGCGGCTTGGGTCTGCGCAGGGTGAATTCCGAGCGCGAGCTTGTAGACACCCCAGCGGTGCGCGGCATGATTAATAAAGTCGCCTATCTCGTCAAAGTGGTGTCTTGAACATCGCTGACGAACGGAGAACATGATGCAACTTAATACCATTCAGCCTGCAGAAGGCGCGAAACATCCGAAGCGCCGCGTAGGTCGCGGCATCGGATCTGGCCTTGGCAAAACCGCGGGTCGCGGACACAAGGGTCAGAAATCGCGTGCGGGCGGTTTTCATAAAGTGGGTTTTGAAGGTGGCCAGATGCCGCTGCATCGGCGTTTGCCGAAACGCGGTTTTAAATCGCCATCAAAGCCATTCAAGGCGCAGGTTCGTCTGGGCGATCTGGCAAAACTGCCAGTTGACCAAATCGATATGTTGGCCTTGAAGCAAGCAGGTCTGGTGCCGGAGCTGGCACGCACCGTGCGCGTGATCAAAGCTGGTGAAATCAGCAAAAAGCTGACTATCAAAGGCGTGATCGTCACCGCAGGCGCGAAAGCGGCGATCGAGGCAGCAGGCGGCTCGGTAGAGTAAGCGCTTTAAATAAAGACACACGTGGCGACAGCATCTAAATCTGCGAAGAGCTCGGCGAGCGGTTTCCCTTGGAACCGTCTCTGGTTCTTGCTGGGTGCGCTCATCGTATTCAGGGTTGGTGCGCACATTCCGGTTCCGGGTATCGATCCGGTGCAGCTGGAGGCTTTGTTCAACCAGAACAGTGGCGGCATCCTTGGGATGTTCAACATGTTTTCTGGCGGCGCATTGTCCCGGTTCACGATTTTTGCGCTTGGGATCATGCCGTACATTTCGGCGTCGATCATCATGCAGCTGCTGACCGTCGTGTCCCCGCAGCTCGAAGCAATCAAGAAGGAAGGTGAGTCGGGTCGCCGCAAGATTACGCAGTACACCCGCTACGGTACGTTGGTGTTGGCCACGTTTCAAGCCCTGGGTATCGCAGTCGCGCTTGAGGCGCAAGCTGGCTTGGTGATTGATCCCGGCCTAGCGTTTCGCTTCACCACCGTTGTGACCCTGGTCACCGGTACGATGTTTTTGATGTGGCTGGGCGAGCAGATTACTGAACGTGGTCTCGGCAACGGTATCTCGATCATTATTTTCGCCGGTATCGCAGCTGGTTTGCCGAGTGCGATTGGTGGATTGTTTGAGTTGGTCCGTACGGGCTCGATGCATGCGCTGACCGCGATCGTGATTTGTATTCTGGTCGGCTTGGTGACTTACGCGGTTGTTTTCATTGAGCGTGGCCAGCGAAAAATTCTGGTGAACTACGCGAAGCGTCAAGTTGGCAATAAGGTTTATGGTGGTCAAAGCAGTCATCTGCCACTCAAGTTGAACATGGCAGGTGTTATCCCGCCGATTTTTGCATCGTCGATTATTTTGTTTCCAGCGACGATTACCAGCTGGTTCACCTCGGGTGACACGAGCAGTGGCGTGGTGCGGTTTTTGAAAGATTTGGCAGCCTCTTTGGCGCCGGGAGAGCCGGTTCACGCACTCCTGTACGCAGCAGCGATCGTGTTTTTTTGCTTCTTCTACACCGCGCTGGTGTTCAACAGCAAGGAAACTGCAGACAACTTGAAGAAAAGTGGTGCGTTTGTTCCGGGTATCCGTCCGGGTGAGCAGACCAGTCGCTACATCGACAAGATTCTGACGCGCCTGACATTGGCTGGGGCTGTGTACATCACGGTGATCTGCTTGCTGCCTGAGTTTCTGATCGCGCGCTGGAACGTACCGTTTTATTTTGGGGGCACCTCGTTGTTGATTATTGTTGTGGTCACCATGGATTTCATGGCGCAGGTGCAGAACTACGTAATGTCGCAACAATATGATTCGCTGCTGCGAAAAGCGAATTTCAAGGGTGGAATTCCAACCCGTTGAGCGAGAGGATTAGACGGCTTATATGTCCAAAGACGACGTGATTCAAATGCAGGGGGAGATTCTCGAAAACCTCCCGAATGCGACCTTCAGGGTGAAGCTTGAAAATGGCCATGTCGTACTTGGACACATATCCGGAAAAATGAGGATGAATTACATCCGGATTCTGCCCGGTGACAAAGTGACGGTTGAGCTGACGCCGTACGACCTAAGTCGGGCCAGGATTGTTTTTAGAACCAAGTAATCGCCTTACCAGCAATCGAAAGATAGAAAGAAGAGGGCAAACATGAAAGTGCTCGCATCAGTAAAACGGATCTGCCGTAAGTGCAAGATCATCAAGCGCAAAGGCGTCGTTCGCGTCATTTGTACCGAACCGCGCCATAAGCAGCGCCAGGGTTAATCAAGCTTAGCGATCGAGGGACAACGCATGGCACGTATTGCAGGGGTCAATATTCCCAACCATCAGCACACCGTCATCGGCCTAACCGCCGTTTTCGGTATCGGTCGTCCGCGCGCCGAGTTAATTTGCGCGAACACGGGCGTACCTACCACCAAGAAGGTCAAGGATCTCGACGACAACGAGCTCGAGAGGCTGCGCGATGAGATCGGCAAATTCATCGTCGAGGGTGACCTTCGCCGTGAAGTGTCGATGAACATCAAGCGTCTGATGGATCTCGGCTGCTACCGAGGACTGCGCCACCGCAAAGGCTTGCCGGTTCGCGGTCAGCGTACCCGTACTAACGCGCGGACCCGCAAAGGCCCACGTAAAGCAGCGCAAGCGCTGAAGAAGTAATCCCTTCGCGGACACAAGGACAACACCATGGCAAAAGCATCGAA
>JBIKUP010000241.1:0-3424 GCA_044347535.1 Burkholderiaceae bacterium | reverse complement strand
GAGTAACCACCATCTGGCCATTCGAAAATACGGTGCGTGAAGTCCCAGTATTCGTCGAGGTTCTCGCCCTTGAATGCGAACACTGCTGTGCCGTTCGCAGCGATTGCAGCGGCAGCGTGGTCTTGCGTGGAGTAGATATTGCAGGAAGCCCAGCGAACCTCTGCACCCAGCGCCTCGAGGGTCTGGATAAGCACGGCGGTTTGGATCGTCATGTGCAAGGAACCAGTAATACGCGCGCCCTTGAGCGGCTTGCTGGCAGCGAATTCCTCGCGAATCGCCATCAGACCTGGCATTTCGGTCTCAGCGATTCTGATTTCTTTATTGCCCCACTCAGCCAGACTGATGTCGGCAACGTGGTAATCGATGGTTGTAGCAGCTTTGAGTACGGCGCTCATCACGCCCTCCTTTCATTAAACACGAAAAAAGTAACGTGAGCGCCGTTGCACAGATTGCCAAGCCTGGCGGATGAAAACCCGTCGCAACGCTCCTTGGCAGCCTGCGATTTTAATCGATTTTGCAAAATCGTCGCCAGAGCCCAAGAAGTATTGAAAAAACAAGCCGCTGATCGCGCCGAACAGGTGGGCAGATGGCACTACGGGCATCGAACCGGATGGATGATTCAGCCAGCCAAGCTTGAGCGCCAGTGAAGGCGCTCTGCCATGCTGCCCAATGCGGGCGACCTTAGAGACCCGCAGCGGCTTTCAATGCGGCGGCTTTGTCGGTGCGCTCCCAGCTGAACTCCGGCTCGTCACGGCCAAAGTGGCCGTAAGCAGCTGACTTGCGATAAATCGGGCGCAACAGATTCAACATCTGCACGATGCCCTTTGGTCTCAAATCGAAATGCTCGCGCACAAGTTGCTCGATTTTTTCATCGCTGACCTTGCCAGTACCAAAGGTGGTGACCATAACCGACGTTGGCTTGGCGATGCCAATCGCGTACGAGATTTGAATCTGGCACTTTGAAGCCAAACCTGCGGCAACGATGTTCTTGGCAACATACCGACCTGCATAGGCAGCTGAACGGTCGACTTTGGATGGGTCCTTGCCCGAAAATGCGCCGCCACCGTGAGGGGCTGCGCCGCCGTAGGTGTCAACGATGATCTTGCGACCGGTGAGACCGCAATCTCCCTGCGGACCGCCGATCACAAAACGCCCGGTTGGGTTCACCAGGTAACGGGTGTCCCTCAACCACTCGGCGGGCACCACGGGCCTGATGATCATTTCAATCGACGCTTCTTCAATTTGCTTGTGCTCGACTTCAGGCGCGTGCTGCGTCGACAACACAATGGTATCGATAGCGACCGGCTTGCCATCAACATATTTCAGCGTGACTTGCGACTTGGCGTCGGGCCGTAACCAAGGCAGCCGACCATCTTTGCGCAGTTGCGACTGCCGCTCAACGATACGATGGGCATAGTAAATCGCTGCAGGCATCAGGTCAGGCGTTTCATCACACGCGTAGCCAAACATCAGACCCTGATCGCCAGCGCCCTGGTCGAGATCGAGGCCTTTACCTTCGTCGACACCCTGCGCGATGTCAGGTGACTGTTTGTCATAAGCCACTAATACAGCGCAACCTTTGTAGTCGATACCGTAGTCGGTGTTGTCGTAGCCGATATCTTTGAGTGTGTCGCGTGCGACTTTGATGTAGTCCACATTCGCGGTGGTCGTGATCTCACCCGCGAGCACCACCAAACCGGTGTTGCAGAGTGTTTCAGCGGCGACGCGAGCGCGCGGATCCTGATCCAGGATCGCGTCAAGAATCGCATCAGAGATTTGGTCGGCGACTTTATCCGGATGACCCTCGGACACCGACTCGGAAGTGAACAAGTACTCGTTGGACATGCAAGCTCCTAACAGCTGATTAACACGATGTCGCGGTCAACTCAGTGAGCCTGCGACGCTTTAGCGAAATTTGTAGGCCGCCTCGCAAGTTGTCTATTAACTCGGCGGATTAAACGCGTGTTATTTTACGCAACTTGCACGAAATCAGCAAAGCCTTAGCGCCTCCCGCCCGCGATGCCAATTCCCGAGATTTACTTTTTGTTAGCGTTGCGCTCGCTTCTTGTTTGCGGAGCATTGCAATGCGACTGATTCTTGGACTGATCTGGCTGTTGCACTGGTTACCCTTGCCAATACTCGGTCGCATCGGCGAGGTATTTGGCGAGTTTCTCTTTTTGCTGATGCGCGAACGGCGCAAGATCACCCTGACTAACCTTTCGCTGTGCCTACCGGCGTTGTCCACGAGTGAGCGTCATTCCATGGCACGTGCACATTTCCGGGCTTATGCGCGCAG
This sequence comes from Burkholderiaceae bacterium, assembly GCA_044347535.1. Classification (GTDB taxonomy): domain Bacteria; phylum Pseudomonadota; class Gammaproteobacteria; order Burkholderiales; family Burkholderiaceae_D; genus Pernthalerella. Next base: position 1,128 of record JBIKUP010000241.1, on the reverse strand, counting down.
TGTGCTGGAGCGCGGCGTTCTTTGGTGGGGGTCGCCGGACCGACTGCGACGATTAATCGAGGTTGAGCCCTTCGTACCGACACAGTCTTCGATCGAGCGGCCCACTATTTTTCTGTGCCCACACTTTGTTTGTCTGGAAGTGGCAGGCGTCGCAATTACCATGCAAGGACCGCTCTGCTCCATCTATACACAACAACGCAGCAAAGTGTTCGATCAAGCGCTTCGCGAAGGACGGTCGCGGTTCGCGACAAAAGATGAGGCAGATCGCTTCCTGCTATCGCGCGGCGGTGGCATCAAACCAATTATTCGGGCCATGCGCAACGGTCGCCCGTTTCTGATGCTGCCCGATATGGATTTTGGCGCACGCGAATCGATCTTCGTGCCATTTTTCGGCATTCCTGCAGCGACGCTGACGGCACCTGCGCGCCTCGCTGCCGCAACGCAAGGACAGGTGATTCCAGTAACTACGCAATTCAGACCCAACTACCAAGGCTGGCGCGTGCGATTCCACACCGCCTGGGAAGATTTTCCAGGACACGATATTGAGGCAGCGACGAGACGCATGAATGCCTTCATTGAAACGCAAATTCAACACGCGCCCGCTGAGTATTTTTGGTCGCATAAACGTTTCAAAACGCGGCCAGAGGGCGCGCGCGCCGTGTACGATTAGGGCTTATCAATGCATGGTGGTAGATGGCGCTATACAGGCTTGGTAGCTCACTGAACTATCCGGGCATCCGCTAGGTTTTGCGCATATGTTGATGACGTTTTTTCCAAGACTATAAATCCGAGACTGATCCATGAAACTGAAGTTCACCAAAATGCACGGCGCGGGTAACGATTTCATCGTGATCGACGCAATCAGGCAGTCGGTTAATTTGACCGGGGAGCAGCGGCGTCAGCTGGCGGATCGACGCTTTGGTATCGGCGCTGATCAGATTTTGGTGGTTGAACGGCCGACGCAAGCCGGTGTTGATTTTCGCTATCGTATTTTTAATTCCGACGGCGGCGAAGTTGAGCAGTGCGGTAATGGTGCGCGTGCGTTTGTGAAGTTCGTTGTTGAAAAAGGACTTAGCGAGCAGCGCGATATTCGCGTTGAGACCATGTCGGGAGTCATCTCACCACGCT
>JBIKUP010000009.1:0-12816 GCA_044347535.1 Burkholderiaceae bacterium | reverse complement strand
TCCAGCTACGCACCAAGAACTGGAACGACATCTCCACACGGCCGAAAGCGCGCACGATCTGCTGCATCACGCCCAATGTGATTGCGCCCGAAACCACCGTGGGGCCCAGCGCGATATACGGCACCAGCACACCGAACTGTAAATAGCTGAACTTGGCGATATCGAAGTACATGTAGTGGAAAAACAGGCGGAAGTAATTTTCACGGACATGTGAAAACAACTCTTTCACTACAGGCTCGCTCGCTCGCGCACCATCGTCTTCTGCGTGCACCAACTCTTTACGATACGCCGCCTCAACGCGCTGGTTATTAAACTCCAAGCCGGGCAGCTTAATGCCTACCAGCGCCAACACCACTGTGCCAAACAATGCAAACAAAATCGCCACGTACACTAGTGCATGCTCTACCTGCCCCAGCACCGGAACTTCGGACACCTTCTTCGAGAGATTCCAGAGAATCGGCAAGAACGCAAACAAGGTCATCAGCGAATCCATCATGTTCGAGCCGAGCGATTCCATGATTACCGAGAAGCGCTTGGTATCTTCCTGTACCCGCTGGCTTGCGCCCTCGATATGACGCAGCGTTGACCAGTGCGCCATGTAGTAATCATTCATCGCATCACGCCAGCGGAATACCCAGTGCTTGGTGAAGAAGGCCAGCAATACCGCCACCAGCACATAGGTGCCAGCCAGCTTGGCGAAGGTCATGAGAAAACCGAAAAACTCGTCCAGCGTCACGTTACCGGGCTGGGCCAGCGCCTTTTGCACAACGTCATAGAAGCCGCCGAACCAATCATTAATAGCCACATCAATCTGCACCTGATACCAAGTACCGAGCAAAATGATTGCAGCTCCCGGCCACGACCAGAGTAGCCAACGACGCGATAAAAAGAAAGAATTAAACATGTGATGTCTCTTGCAGCGTTATTTTATTTTGAAGTCTTCGCAGGGGTCAGAACGTTCCGCCGGCTCGCTTAACCAGACGATGTCATACCGTCCTCTCAAGGACTTTACCAGTTCTTCGCGTGGGCTGTCGGCCTCATAGAAACCGACCGCTATGATTTTCAGTGAGGGCGCAAGCGCGCTCAGTATCTGCGGCACACCGTAGTCCTTGCGCACATGGCCATTACCCGCGACCAGCACTGATGGCGCATGATCAAGCAGTGCCTGCGCCATTGAGAGATCGGTTGCACGCTGCACCAAACGCATGGGCTGCAGATACTTTTCTGGCAGCTTGCCACAATGGCCATCGATCAAATCCTGATCCAACTGACGACTCGCATCTGCACTGAGGGAAGCAGTTTTATAGGCTTGCGCCATCGGAGCGGGTAGGGCCGACTCGCCCTGCCCGAAAAACTGCTTAGAGAAGCCCTTGGGCAGATTGCCGCCGATCAGCTGCAATTTGGCATCACGCACGGCATCGAACAAAGGCGAGTGCAATGGCCACTGCCATGCCTTGGCATCAAATCCCGCAGCTTCAAGATCAGTCAGCAGTCCGCCCTCCCGCTTGACGCGAGCGCCTGAAGGTAAGTGCTCGGCAACCACGGTTAACTTATCACGAGCAATTTGTTTGATCAGCTGCGCACGTAACGCGTGGTGCTTCGCGTTATCGTGAAGCTCACCCAACAGCACAATATCCTGAGTGCGTAGCCTTTCGACCAGCATCTGCTTGCTGATCTCTTGCCCGCTACGCAGATCGATGATCTGTGCGTGAGTCGTTTGCATCGCCAACAGCAAACCTAGCAACGATAGCAGCGGCAATAACAGCGGCGAGCGATAGCAAGCCAGCGCTGCAGGCCGTCCTTTTCGAAAGGCATGAATCAGGACGAAAAACAACGAACGAACAAGGCTGCTGCCACCAATGATCGCAGTGACGATGTTCAAATGGAGTGAATATTTACTAAACTGTTCAATCACTGACAGACCCTATACCTTGCGCTGGCGTGCTACGTCGCACAATGCCACGAGAAGCTTGCGAAGATTCTCCGCAGTGGGTTCATCGATCAGCTTGCCATCAGCGTCGAACTTGGATGGCGCGGCAGAGATCATGACCTCAGGCCGGTTCAACACATGGCTGTTGAGATAAATGAATACCTGTCTTAACTGATACTGAGCGCGCGAAGTGCCTAGCCCACCCGGCGTGGCACCCATAAGTGCGATCGGCTTACCATCGAAAGGCTGGTCTGGCGGGCGTGATGCCCAGTCGATAGCATTCTTCAACACACCGGGAAACGAATAGTTGTACTCGGGTGTGGCAATGACTATCGCATCGGCAGTACTAATTTGTTCACGCAATTGTTGTACCGATGATGGCAAACCCTGCACGCGAAGATCCTCGTTATACAGTGGAACATCCGACAAATCAGCCAACGAGAACGTGACACCATCAGGCAAAAGCGGAGCGCATGAACGCAGCGCTGCGGTGTTGAGCGAAGCTTGGCGCAAACTACCGGAGATACCTAGGATATGCATAAGAAATTTTCTCGCTTGAATGGAAGCGCTATTCGTCAGCGCGAATAAACTTAGCAGATTCGCAGCATCAGACTAAGCGGGTAACGGTGTTAAACCTAATGGGCGCAGCGACTAGTCCGCCTTCATACCCTCGACCTGTATGGCCAGCTTGATCTCGGGCGAAAATCGAGGTAAGCCGATGCTCATGCCAAAGTCACTACGATCAAAACGGCCATGCGCATCAGCGCCACAGACCTCGCGCTTATGTAGCGGATGAATCAGGCACTTGAAGTGTGTGAGCGTCAGTGACAGAGGCTTGGTAATACCCAACATTGTCATCTCACCTTCCACCGTAACTAGCTTGTCGCCCTCATATTTCAATGCCGTACTTTTATAGGTGATGATCGGAAATTTCGCGACGTTGAATATCTCATCGCCACGCGCTTTTTCGTTCATTTTGGGGTGCCCAAAATCAACGGTGCTGGCGTCAATCGATATCTCGACACTTCCACCGGTTTTTGATTGCCGATCAAGTACGATTTTTCCGCTACTCTTGGTGAACTTCCCGCGCCACACCGAGAGACCCATATGATCAGCTTCGAAACTGGGATAGGTGTGACTCGGGTCGATGTTATACACCTGTGCCGAGGCACAAGTCGCCACCAACAAAAAAAGAATCAGTATCAGTTTCTTGAAATTCATGAGCTTTACTCGTTAAGTGCGCTGGCAGCGCCTGATTATTGCGCCACAATCCGGAATTTGATAACTACCTCATCAGCGACCACACTGGTATCTTTCCACTCACCGTCGCCGACACCAAATACCAAGCGTTTGATCGGTACGCTACCCTCAAATACCTGAGACGCGCCTTCTTTCTTCACGCTGAGCGGAAACTGCAAATCCGTCGATTTTCCTTTGAGGGTTAACTTGCCAGTCACCTCAAGCTTACCCGGGCCAGCGGCACGTATTTTGGTGGAGCTGAAGCTTGCTTTGGGAAACTGCGCCGCATAGAACCACTCTTTCTTACGCACCTCGGCGCTGTAATCCGGATCACCCAAATCGAAACTCGCCACATCAATCTCAACAATTGCTTTGGCATTCTCTGGCTTGGCGGGGTCATAGTCGACTTGCGCGACTAGCTTATTGAATTTGGCGTCGACCGCGACACCCATCTGCTTGAAGGTGACGCTGACACCTGATTTCACTGCATCGACCTTTAATGGCGCAGCGAGCGCGCCGCTCGCCAATAATGCTGCGGTGACGAGCGCGATTCTTGCGATCATGATTTTTCCTGTCTCTGGCTTTATTTAGCGCGCGGATTATGCTTTTTAAACGACTATGCACCGTGCTAACCCGCCATTGTATACAGGAGTTAACAACCGCATCTATGCCCGGATTTACCGCCGCCCCGAGGCGCTGCACACACCTAATCTGGCCCAGAAGCCTGCGCATCAGTGCTCCAAAAATGACAGCAGCGTTTACTGAGCCCGGCTATTCAAGCTGGATGACGACGCGCAGTGCAGCCTTTACCGGCTTTCCATCAACACGCCCCGGCAAGAATCGTGCTGCGCGAAATCGCATCCGCAAGTCTTGCGATAGCATTGGCGTTGGGCTGGATATATCGAAAACAAGATCATCGACATCGCCGTACTCGTTAATCAGCAGTAATGCCGTTAATGAAGGCAAATCTAAGCCATGTAGATACCACTCGGGATCGATATCAATAACAAGTTCGGGCCGCTCGCTCAATGCAGATACCGGTAGGTAGCCGTTAACGCCCTGCGGGCTGCTTTGGCTGGCATCGGCGGCTGGCTTTAGTTCGTCAGCACTGATATCGGCCGGCTGAGCAGTGGTGTCTTCAGTATTTGGAACATTCACGGGACTGAGCTTGCTGCCATCCAATAGCCGGACACGCAAAACACCGCTACCCATGACGGTTGTTGGATACGCAGCATGCAAGAGCAAGACGATGCTTGCCGACCCAATCATGATGGCCAGTATGATGCAGCAAATCGGCCTTATTGCTGCTCGAGCTCGCGCCATGCCACTCTACGAACATTAGGGACGCCACCGACATCGGCGGGTTGTACAACCGCGCTGACCGTCCCACCATCATCAGTCAGTATGCTGACGACTTGCCTACCAACACGAACCATTCGGGCACCTGCAACCATAGATGCGCTGCTGACTCGGCGACCGATCCAAGTATGTTTAGCAATCGGTAGATAGTTACCATTGATATAGTTAAACGCATAAGACCAGCTCTCGGCACGCGGACGACAGGCGTTGCTATCTGGCACATTAGTCATAACCGATAGCATCCCGAGTTGCTGCTCTGGATCGAGCACGACGCGCTCTCCAGAATCGGGTTGTGCATCCAAATCGACATACCAGCCGTCATTGACAAGCCAATCAACGCTCTCATCGCTGATGCCACGCTTACCTTCATCATCACCAGGAATCATGTGTTTCTTTACCATCGAGGATCGCTGACGGAGGTCGCCCAGACCGCGATCGCTCAGATAATCTCGAAAGGTATAAACTGACTGAATGGATTTATCACCGACATCGCTGCTACCAAGGTAGCGTCCGGTACCTACACTTACGACCGGCAATGACTGGTTCCCGATACGAACCAAGGATAGTTCGGGTCGGGTCGTGATCGATTGTGCATCACCACTACGTGACAGGCGCGCCAACAAAACAGCACTATTGTCACCGGTGGCTGATGTGCCATTGATATCAAAGCGCCAGACATTACCGAGCAGGTCACCCCCGTAAACACGCTCGGCTGTGTTATCTAACAAGCCTTCAACCCAAGCATTGAGCTGCGCCAGCCCTGCAGGATTATTGGTTGTGCCAGCGCCGGTATCGATTCGTTTCAGTACGGCACCGGTTGTAGCATTCAGGACAAAAAGCACCCCATGACCGCTACCGGGTGTCATATTGTTATAGCCGGAAGCGATCAGTACCGTCCAGGTACCATCTCGACGCTTGGTGATGATCGGTTTACCAACCGCATAGCCAAGTTGTGCTTCGGTATCGGCATTGATTCGCCAAAGTAGCTTGGGTTGATCTGCTTGTGTGATATCCAGCGCATAGAACTCTCGACCTGCGGCGCCCAAGCCAGCAACAAGGATAGTTCGCCACTCCTCTGCGGTGCAGGTCTTGCTCGGTGCAACCGGGCAGATATCACCAACGACTGGCGTACCATCTAGCAAATACTGAAAGTTCTTTCTCAGCGCCTTATCCCCAACTCGCCATAACTTAGGCAATACGCCGGCGGGGATAAATGCCCAGCGCTCACGGCCGGTTGCCGCATCAAACGCATGCAACATGCCATCGTTCGCAGCCAAGTAGACCGACCTCGGGCGATTCGCAGCAACGCGATCGCGATATTCGCCGTAGTTAAGATCAGCATACCGAAACGCGGGTGGGCCAACAAACACTGGCTGTGCATTGATCGGCGCGCCAAGCACCTGCTCACGCTTTCGGAATAAGCGTAAGTCGTTGTCAGGCCGGTCTTCGTATTGCAACTGCCCGCGAAGGTAGTCGACCAGATTTTTACCGCCTGCTTGGGCTCGCTCGACATCACTCAGCTGCGCACAATGCTCGAAACGAAATCCAACTGCAGCTGCACATCCTGCAAACAGTTGACGCTCGTCGGCGCTTAATTCATCCCAATTGAATTTTTTTAGTCCACTTACACTCGATGCTGATGAAAAGTAGATACTACGATCGTCGCTCGCTGCAGCAACACGCTGCTTTAACTGAACCGCCGCGGACCATTCAATGCGATCTGACAAGCTGCCATCTGCCAGCGTAATACGCCGAGCTTCGAGCTCACCATCCCAGTACAAGCTGCGATAGCGGCTAGAAAACAGTAAGTTATCGCCTTCGGCGGGCTCCTGACTACTACTCGCTGAAGCGGCAGCAGCGCCGGTAGCAGCACGAATTGCGGATAGCGATGTCGACAGGGCATTCGCGAGAGATTCGGGACTACGCGCACTAAAGTAACGCCCACCGCCGTTGACCGCTGCATGCCATAAGTCATCAATACGTTCAGCTGCTGGCGCATAGATAGGATCTGGCCAGTCTTTCTTACCGCGTACGATGTCCTGAAAATCACCCTGCTGTGCAGTATCGTAATCTTCGCGATAGCGAAGTGTGCCATTCGCACCGAGGCCAAGCGTATGCGTCACCATGTGCTGGTGCGCGACGCTACGGCGCCCCGGCACCAAAGGCACATTGTTTTCGCACAGCTTATCGCGCGGGCCGCAATTACCTAAAGCCGATGTACGCAGATCATTTTCAAAATACCAGGCAGCGACGTCTGCCAATGTGTTGGTGCCGCGACCCGCACCAGTGACTTCAGCAAATGGCGTTAACGTATAAGGAAACGAGCCAGCCGACTCGATCACGGGTGTCGACGATAGATCCCCTGCAGATGCCGGTGCAACAATGAAGACCTGATTTCCCTTGGCAAAGGCACGGTAACCTTGACGTGTGATTTGCAGTGAGATCCAGTGCGCCAGCTCAGCGGCTTCGGTCATCAAATTCGCACCGGGCTTATGCAGAATATTGGCGAAGCTATTCATCAGGTCAGCGCCGTTGATCTTCAGACCGATCAACACGCTGTACCAAGGGTCGGGGTCTGTGTGGCGCGGCTCAACCGTCAGCGTTGCCATACGCGCTGCGCGCGCACCTGCCCCACCATCAAACATAGGCCGCGGCAACTGTGTATCGGGATTACCGACATCCGTGTTGCCGTCGATTTGTTTCGCTGCATAGCTACCGAATTCGTCCTGACTCGTCCAATAGCCATCGGTCGATAAAATGGTCGTGTTCTGCTGGCAAGCGTATTGCAAGGGATCGTTGCTACCAGTGAGCAGCTTGCCCGCGTACAAACGCCCTGCCTTGGCTAGGGCTGCGCGCAGCGGCGTTCCACCAGTCGGTCGTGCGGCGTAAAGCTTTTTATAGAAGTTGTTGCGGTGCTGACCAATGAAATCGTCAATCCGCAAGAAATTGACGCTACTGTCACTCACACCAGACTCGCTGATGGTTGAGTAACCCACGCGATAGTTACCATCGAGCTGACTGAATGCGCGACCAACAGCCGTTTTCATGGTCAGCAAGCGTGTTCGGTGATAGCTGAACCAGTTCGCAAAATTTGTCGTTTCATCGATACCAGCTGGGCCAGAAGACTGGCTGACGATCACCTTGCGCCAATTGCTCCGTCCCGTCGCACTGCTGTCATAGGCGGTATCGCGACAATGATCCTCATCCGAACCATCGCCGAGCCGATCCGGCTTGTTACCCGCGTAGATAAAGTAATACGCTGGCTCTGGTAAGTTCGGCAAAGCGGTATCACTCGTCTTGCAACCACCTGCACCATTAGCACAATCAATACGGTAGCTGATGTCGCCAGCACCAGAGGGCACTAGTGGTGTCGTACTATCCGAGCGCCAGGCCATGAATACATTGGAGAGATTAATGCTGATCGAGCCAGGCTGAAAACCATCATACAAAGCCGCAACGAAGTTTTGCTGTGGGTATTCGCTTCCATCTGCATTAACTGGTACCGGATAATTGATTGTGGGGTTGTAGTAAATCTTGTTGCACAAGCTACTGCGGTAGCCCACCGTGTTTTGATATTGCTGGGCCGTCACCTCATCACCTAGAAAACTCCAGGCCATACTGCCCGAGTCATCCAAGATGAAATAGATATTAGGTTTGACAGGTGTCGCTAGTAAAAAATTGATCGGCGCCTGAGCGAGATCTGTCAATGCAAAGCAGCGCACCATGGTCATCATGAGTAAGGTTGCCACTATAGGCTTGAGATGCCAAAGTAATCGCATTGAAGCCTCCTTCAGTAATGCACTAAGGTCTGTACAAAAGCCGTGGTGTTACGTGGTCCACGTACATGGACCGTGATGCGGTAGTAAACGGTATCGGAGGACTGAAAACGCTTCGAGGCGCCATAGCTCAACTGGCCACGATTGCTGCTGCTGCCTTGTGCCGAGCGAAATAGCAGACAGCTATTGGCCGCGGCGTCCGAGCTTCCTGAGGTGCGACACAGTCGGTGGATCACATAACGCACGCGATGACCCGCTGCATCAATTGGTAATGCTTCTGCTGCAGTGAAGCATCTGATACCGGTGCGCTCGGCGCATTGATCATCATCCCAATCGATGTTGGCGGCTGTGCTGGTATTACTTTGACCGCTCAAGCTGAGGCCGACCGGTAAGCTTGCGTAGTAACCTGCTTCTGGCTGATCAGATAAAAGCTCGGTAGTCGCTACACGTTCCGATAGCCAGCTGATCGCTGACTCGCTACCCGACTCGGCAGCGAGTACGGCTGCCTCACGAAACGCAAAGTTTCCAGCCACTAGTAATCCGCTGGCGACCGCGCGTACCAGCGCCAGCGCGCCCAAGCTCATGACGACTAAAACGACCAAGGCAACCACCAGTCCAGCGCCGTGACAAGTTGCGCGCATCCGCCGCGGCATCATTGTTCGGCCCATAGTTGGTTACGAAGTGGCACCTCAGTTTGGAATAAGCGATAGCGCCAGCAGCGCCAATCAGGGAGGTGAGTCAGAGAAATATCGGTGGCGACCAGTGCGCCGGTCGCATCACCTGCCAACCAGGTTGGTACTGGCGCATCACAGGCTTCTTCACGACGCTGAACGCTACGCACTACGACTGCAAATCGAATGGCAAGTAAACGCTGCCAATCACCACTATCACCAACCTGGCCATCGGCATCGGAATCGATCAGGACATCGCTCCAGAAAGTAACTTGGGGTGAGGCCTGCGGTCCGGAGCGAGTATCGAAGCCATATTGCAGCTGCAGATTGACAACACCATCCGCCTGTGTCGAGGTGATCCACGTACCGAGTATAGGATCAAAACTATCTAACTGTAGTCGTTGCTTGGCGTCTATCGAGTAACGTCGATAGCGTAAACGCCCGAGATTTACTACCGAGCTATCCGTCGCGAATACACGACCACTCAGCAGGTTATTTACACCGGTGGGCTGCACCGTATAAGCGCCGATACTGACGAATGCCACGCTGAGCAATGCGCAGTCGGCTTGACCCGGTGCATACAACAAGAGCTGGTTACCATTCACCACACCCATAGTGCTATCCAGCGTGAGCTGATTTCCACCCATGGTATAAGGCGTGATCAGGCGCGCCGGCGGCAGGGCCTGTTCGCCTGCCGCGAGAATAGTCAGCGTGTCTGGCGCGCCGGCCTGTCCTTGGGTGATGGTCGCGGGCACCAGCGTAAAGCTGGCGTCGGGGGTGGCAACAGCGGCGCGATGCGTTACGCAACCCAGCGCTGTCGATGGGCTGAGTCCATGACCTGCGATGCGTAACTCCCGGGCGAGCCATCCACCCGCAAAACTGATATTGATTTGTGCATCTGCACTCCCTATAGTCGAGCGCCTGCGTGCATCGAACATCACCATCGCATTCAAGATAACGACCGTCGCGACCATACCAATCGCCAATCCAACAAGCAGATCAATCAAGCCAAGGCCGTTCGAACGACGTTTAACGGAATAGCCCATCTGCTAGTCAGTCAGGCGAGTGACCACCACCAAGTGATGTTGCTGCGTATCTGAAGGCGTCTGCCAGTGAAGTGTGAGCGTGATGTTTCGCTCGTCATCAATCAGTAGCTCAGGAAGATTTTGATTGTCGGCGATGCCCGGCAAAGTCGACCTCACTCGGCCTAACCAGCGCTGATACTCGTCTGCCGATGGCGTAAAGCGTTGCCGAAGCGACTGCAGAGACCTTTCCCCTGACCACATGCGACTCACCAGATCGGTAGCAAGCAAGCTTGCCTCGCTGCGGTAGCGTGCGTTATCGCTTTCCTTCAGCGTTGCTGTCAGTAGGGCCAGTAATGACAAAAGCCCGACTGAAAACACTAACACTGCGAGCAGACTCTCGATCAGCGCACTACCCCGGATGTGCGATGAAATTACCGATGTGCGCATAGGCCGTCAGTCGCAGGATGTTAGGTGAGATGGGCTTACAGACGGGTCGCAAATTCGCGTCATACCCTGCGCAGAGATAAGGATCACCATCCGCCGTGTACTCGGCTCATTGTTGTAGGTGATATCGATGCGAGCGATGTCAGCCCCTGTCGCTATATCGGCTGCGGCACCAGTCGCATCAAAACGTACACCCGCCGGCATGCCGCTACCCGCGTTAATGGTCGTATCGAACGATGGCATTGCCGTTAGTACAGCGGTACCCCAGCGCACTGAAGTCCCCAGATCGGTAGCTTGTTGCCGTATCAGTGGGGGGCAACGCGCTGTGCTCTGCATACAGCCAAGTTGCCATCCAGGTCTCCCCTGTGGATCAGGCAGCTGCAGCCGAACTGATGCATTACGCGTGACCGCTTCAGCGCGAGCAGCATGCAGTGTCGCGAGTAAGGAAGACGCACTAGATCTCACTTCGATATCTCTAACCCACTGCCCCATCGCAGGCGCAGCGATTGCGAGTACACACGCGCTCAACGTCAAGACAATCAACAGTTCGATGAGTGTCAGGCCACGCGACAACGTCGGCGGATAGGGCGTCAGCATGTCGCACCCCGCTTCATGACCCAGCAATCAAGTGGTGCTGCACCCCAAGCTACAGGCAACGAGATCGTACGGGTTTGACCCTGTTGATCGATGGTGTAAGCGAAATCAGCCATCGCGCCACTACCAGTGGCCGTGAGTAAAAAGGATTGCCCATCCGTTGGCACACTGCAACTGAACAAGAAACGTTCACTGCTAGGCAGCGTGATGCCGCACGCAGTGCCGTTGCGGTAGCTGCGATTGTCTTGGTAGTACTGTTCGAGACGTAAAGCACTCAGCTGAAGACCGCTGCTCATCTCGGGCAGATACGAACGTAGCGCATGATCGCGATACGCGGGCATGGCAAATGCCGTAATGATGGCTGCAATCGAAAGCGCGACCATCAGCTCGACCAGGCTGAAGCCGGCCTGAAATGAATCGTCGGTCATCGCACACCGTGGCGTAGGGTGAAGCTAGGAATTAACCTAGTAAGCTTGAAGAATTCCGAAGACTCCGCCAGCGAAAATTAATGTAGAGACTAACAATTCAAATATGCCAGCCAGTCATCGGAGCAACTGACCGATTGATGGCGGTCAAGCGGATGCTATTGGGTTTACGGGTAAAACGCAGGCATCAATGACGCGAAGATCATTATCGCGAGCGAAGTCGCGAAGGAAGAAATAAGCCAGCGGTTCCAGCGCGTGTAGCCGATGATCGACCAATACTGAACGCACGCCTTCAATCAACGCTGGGGTGACATACGGGGAGTAGCGCAGGTGTTGGTCAAAACCACCTGCTTGGTCGGGATGGAAACGGCCCATGATGCCGCACAAGCGATCCGCCCAATCACTAGGACGAAAAGCACGGCCTGCGCTGGTCTGGCCCTGAATAATGAAATCAGTGACTGGGACGGTGGAATCTGGGGAGGTACTGGACATCTTGGAGGGGCGGCTAAGGCGCTATCTTACCGGACCGCGCGACCCAAGCAAAGCGAGACCTAGGGTAAGCGCCCTACAGCCACGCACACAGTATGTTTACCCAAGCCAATTCGCAACAGACACCATCAACAGCAACAAAATCCACAGCAATAGCGCACGCCAAATCAGGCCGACAGTACTCTGTAAGGCCCGTAGTGAAGGCTCATCGCCCGGCAGAATTTCGATATCGGGATTAGATTCAAGCGCTGCGATATCAACGCCGGGCATATCGGGTGCATACTCAGCAGGCGTACCAAGTCTGACGCCCATGGCACCGCTGCCTGAAGCGAGGATGATGCCCTCGGATTCATTGCGCCAGCGATGCGCAAAATTGCGCCACGCATACACAGCGTCTTCGAAATTACCAACGATCGCGAAGGCGCTTGCGGTCAGGCGGGCTGGAATCCAATCGATGAGTTGGAACGCCCGCCGCGCGAAGTCGCCGAATGGCTCGTCCTTCAGATGTTCAGGCTGGTTCCAGCCACGCGATAGGTACTCTGCAACACGGTACAACACCGCACCCGCAGGACCGATCGGCAATAGCAGCCAGAAGAACACGCCGAACACATGCTGATGCGTCGTCATCAGCGCACGTTCAACCGCGATCCGGACAATTTCGGTAGCGTCCATGTCGCTGGTGTCCGAGCGTATCCACTCGGCCAGCAGCCGACGTGCCTCGGGCAGATTGCTCTCGTTGAGCGCGATTTGAATCGCTGAGAAGTAATGGCTGTAGTGCCGGAATCCGAGGGTGAGATAAACAATCAGGATGGTCCAGGCCAGCTGCGCGATGACACTGAAAGCGCCGAGTAGCCAGTAGATCAT
>JBIKUP010000240.1:0-3451 GCA_044347535.1 Burkholderiaceae bacterium | reverse complement strand
CTCAGGGGCGTACTGCCCCTGAAGTTTTTAATCGCCTTTATTGACGACTTCACTGCGCCACCCATCCCCCATCCATATTCCACGCCACCCCACGGACCTGCGCGGCTGTATCGCTGCACATGAACACCGCCAGTGCGCCAAGTTGCTCGGGTGTGACGAATTCGCCGGACGGTTGTTTCTCCAGCAGCAGTTCACGCTTGGCCTGTTCAATTGAAATATTGTTTGAAGCGGCACGTGCATCGACTTGTTTTTGCACCAGCGGCGTCAGCACCCAGCCAGGGCAGATGGCGTTACAGGTAATGCCAGTCTGCGCATTTTCCAAAGCGGTGACCTTGGTCAAACCGACGATGCCATGCTTGGATGCCACGTAAGCAGATTTGCCAGCCGATGCAACCAAGCCGTGGGCTGAGGCGATGTTGATAATGCGGCCCCAGTTTTTTTGTTGCATGACCGGCAGCGCAAGGCGCGTTGTGTGAAACGCCGAGGTGAGATTGATCGCGATCACCGCATCCCAGCGCTCAACCGGAAAATCCTCGATAGTGGCGACATGTTGGATACCGGCATTGTTGACAAGAATGTCCACCGAGCCGAATTGAGAAATGGCGTCCTTCATCATTTGCTCGATTTGTTCCGGCTGGGTCATGTCAGCACCAAAGTAGGCGGTCTTGACGCCGAATTGTGCTGCGGTCTGCTTCTGCAAATCTGCGATCTGCGCGGCATCGCCAAACCCGTTGAATACGATGTTCGCGCCCTCTGCGGCGAGCGCCTGCGCGATGCCGAGGCCGATTCCAGAGGTGGAGCCGGTCACGAGGGCGGTTTTGCCGGTGAGTTGGCGAGTTTGCATGGGCATTCCTTTTGCAATGAGATGATGAACAACGCGATTTTACGGGCAGTACCGCTAAAATCATAAAAAGCAAACAAGGAGACCGCCCCGTGACGATGCAAGCGCAGATCAAAATGGTGCAATGCCTGTCGCCGGCCGGCCTGCACGCGATGGCGTACAAAGAATGGGGCGATCCACGTAATCCTCGGGTGCTGGTTTGCGTGCACGGCGTGACCCGAGTGTCAGATGACTTTGACGCACTGGCTTCTGCCATGGCGGACCATTACCGGGTCATCTGCCCCGATGTTGTGGGACGCGGCCGATCGGGTTGGTTGAAAGACCCTAAGTACTACTGGGTGCCGCAGTATGTGAGTGACATGGTGACCCTGATCGCGCGGCTGGATGTGCCTGAGGTGGACTGGTTTGGCACTTCAATGGGCGCGTTGATCGGCATGGGTCTCGCTGCATTACCCGACACACCGATTCGCAAGATGGTGATGAACGATGTCGGACCCACACTGAATTTCCAGGCGCTCTCGCGCATTGGCAGTTATATCGGTGAAGACATGCGCTTTGACAGTTTCCAGCAGGGCAGGGACTACATCCGAACCATCTCAGCACCGTTCGGTCCGCACACGGATCAGGAGTGGGACAAACTCGCGGCGGATGTGCTTCGACAAACTGCTGATGGCCGCTGGCGACGACACTATGATGTGTCATTGGCGTTGCCATTCAAGGTGATGACCGAAGAAAGCGCGCAACAAGGCGAGGCAGCGCTATGGGCCGCCTATGATGCTGTGCAGTGTCCGGTTTTACTGGTGCGTGGCAGTGAGTCTGATCTGCTCACGCGCGAGACAGCGCAGCAGATGACGACACGCGGCCCACACGCACAATTAGTAGAGTTGCCCGGCATCGGGCATGCGCCTACGTTTATGCATGAAGATCAGATCGCGCTTGCGCGCCAGTTTTTTCTGGAATAGCCATGGTATTCGTTGTAACCCGCGCCGGAGATGATGAGCTGTGCACAGGCCTGCGGCCCGAGGACGCGGCACGGCTACGGGATGCGATCGAGTTTGTGCGTGAGCCCTATGCTGGCAAGCAGGTACCCACCGGCCAAGACGCGATGGACTTTTCGCGCGATGTGGTTGCAGCACTGGCGTCGCTGAAGGCGGATGCTGATACACGCATTGCCGGTATGTTGTTCGAGCTGGCAGTCGTGGTACCTGAAAAAGTTGCAGCAATTGAGGCGCGCTTCGGTAAAGAAGTGGCTGATATGGTCACGAGCATTCGGCAGCTGATGCGTTTGCACGAAGGCATGTTCGCACGCAAAGACACAGACCGTACCAAGACTAGTGCGGCAAGCCAGCTGGAAGTCTTGCGCAAAATGACGCTGGCAATGTCGAGCGACATGCGCGTGGTGCTGGTGCGCTTGTGCTCGCGCCTGGCAACGCTGCGACACTTCGCTGAAATCAAGAGCGAAAGCGATTTCACATTACGTTACGCGCGCGAGACCTTTGATCTTTATGCACCGCTCGCTAACCGGCTGGGTGTCTGGCAGCTGAAATGGGAGTTGGAAGATTTATCGTTTCGCTTTTCCGAGCCGGATAACTACAAGCGCGTGGCAAAGATGCTTGAAGAGAAGCGGGTTGAGCGCGAACAATTTGTCGAGGACGCGATTAAACGTTTACGGTCCGAGCTGGCAGCGGCGGGCATTCGCGCCGAGGTCTATGGCAGGCCGAAGCATATCTACAGCATCTGGAACAAGATGCAGGGCAAGGCAATCGACTTTTCGCGGCTACACGATGTGCGGGCGTTTCGGGTGATCGTGGAGGATGTAAAAACCTGCTACGGAGTGCTCTCGATTGTGCACGATATCTGGACACCGATCGCGGAAGAGTTCGACGACTACATCGCGCGCCCAAAGTCGAATGGCTATCAGTCACTCCACACGGTTGTAGAAGCTGATGATGGCCGCACACTGGAGGTGCAGATTCGTACGCAGCAAATGCATCGCTTTGCTGAATTCGGGGTCGCTGCGCATTGGCGCTACAAAGAGGGCACTGGTAATGTACAAGAAGATACCTATGACCAAAAAATTGCCTGGTTGAGGCAGCTGCTGAGCTGGAAAAGCGAGATCATGGACACCGTGGTCGGCCAGGAAGATAGCGAGCGACAATGGGTCGAGCAGCTGAAAGCAGCTTCCATCAACGACCGTATTTACGTGCTGACACCGCAGGGCAGATTGATCGAGTTGCCGATGGGCGCTACGCCGATTGATTTTGCGTACCAGTTGCATAGCGATGTAGGCCATCGATGCCGTGGTGCGCGCGTCAATGGAACGATGGTGCCGCTCAACACCATGCTGAAGAACGGCCAGACGGTAGAGATCATTACCGCCAAAGGTGAGGCGGTAGCGATGGGTACGGCGGGGCCTTCGCGTGACTGGCTGTCTGATGGCTACACCGCGAGCCCTCGTACGCGCTCAAAAATTCGTGCCTGGTTCAATGCCATCGAGCAGGCGCAGACGTTGGCGCACGGCCGTATTTTGCTCGACAAGACCTTGCAGCGCGAAGGAAAGACAGCGGTCAACTTGGATGATCTTGCGCATCGCTTAGGCTTTGTCAAGCT
>JBIKUP010000239.1:0-3453 GCA_044347535.1 Burkholderiaceae bacterium | reverse complement strand
ATAAAACGACAGTATCCGCTTGGCTTAAAGAAGTGCCGTGGGAAATACTGGTCAATAAAAAAGGCACCACGTGGCGCAACCTGCCTGATGCGACAAAAGCCTCTGTCATTGACGCTACAAGCGCAAATGTCCTGATGCTGGAGAACACCAGCGTCATCAAACGACCTGTACTCTGCACGAATAATCAGGTGCTGGTAGGCTTCGACGCTGATCTCTACAAAAAAACACTAAAAGCATGAGCAAGACTCTCGCGCTGACCGAAGAACTGATTTCACTGCACTCAGTCACACCCGCCGATGGCGGCTGCCAACTGAAGATGGCCGAACGGCTTTCGCCACTCGGCTTTCAGTGCGAAACCATTGCCTCAGGTGATGTCACCAATCTGTGGGCGCGGCGCGGTAAAGCACAACCGCTGCTGGTGTTTGCTGGCCATACTGACGTCGTACCCACCGGCCCGCTGGAGCGCTGGTCTTCTGATCCTTTCATTCCCACACATCGCGACGGCAAGTTGTACGGTCGTGGTGCTGCTGATATGAAAACCTCGCTCGCTGCCATGGTGGTCGCTGTTGAAGAGTTCGTTGCAGCGCACCCAAATCACAAAGGCTCAATCGGTTTTCTGATCACCAGCGACGAAGAAGGCCCGGCGATCGATGGCACCGTGATTGTGTGTAATCAGCTGAAAGCACGTGGCGAGCATATGGATTACTGCGTGGTTGGCGAACCGACATCGGTCAACCAAATCGGCGACACCATAAAAAATGGCCGCCGCGGCACTATGTCCGGCAAGCTCATCATCAAGGGCATACAAGGTCATATCGCTTACCCGCAACTGGCGAAAAACCCTATCCACCTTGCTATGCCGGCGCTGGCCGAGTTAGCTGCGATCGAATGGGATCAGGGCAATGAGTACTACTTGCCCACCTCATGGCAAATGTCGAATATCCATGCCGGCACTGGCGCATCGAATGTGATTCCCGGTGAATGCATTGTTGACTTCAATTTCCGCTTTGCGACCTCAAGCACGGTCGAGGGTCTGCAGAAAGGCGTACATTCGGTGCTGGATAAGCACGGGCTCGATTATGATTTGAAGTGGACTGTGGGCGGCCTGCCTTTCCTCACGCCACGCGGTAGTTTGAGTGATGCGCTCTCATCGGCAATTAAGGCCGAGACCGGCATCGATACCGAACTATCGACAACAGGCGGTACTTCAGATGGTCGCTTCATTGCGCAGATCTGCCCGCAAGTGGTGGAGTTTGGCCCAACCAATGCGAGCATCCATAAAATTGACGAGCATATTGCTGTGTCCGAAATAGAGCCGCTCAAAAACATCTACCGCCGTACGCTGGAAAATCTCCTCCTCTAGCAAGGCGTCGTGCGCCAGCCCCCTGCAATCCGGTATCCTTGCGGCCTTGAACCCTAATGCCCCTTCGGGGCAGCCGCAATGTCCCTACCTTTCCAGACCCTGCGCGATCTGCTGCGCCACGCCGTTACCCGATTTAATACCGAAAAACTGTTCTTCGGCCATGGCAGCGATAACGCGTTCGATGAGGCGGCTTATCTGCTGCTTCACACGCTGAAACTACCACTCGACCAGCTCGAGCCCTTCCTTGATGCGCGCCTGACCGAACCGGAAATCACCACACTGCTCGGTCTGATCGAGCGCCGCGCGAAAGACCGCGTACCCGTCGCCTACCTGACGCACGAAGCGCTGCTCGGCGGCTACCGCTTCTATGTCGATGAGCGAGTAATCGTGCCTCGTTCATTCATCGCAGAGTTGATCCCGGAGCAGTTTCAGCCATGGGTGCAGGACCCTGATGCGGTGACGAATGTGCTCGAGCTGTGCACCGGCTCTGGCTGCCTCGCGATCATGCTGGCTGACGCCTTCCCGAATGCGCAGATTGATGCGGTAGATTTATCTATCGATGCGCTCGAAGTCGCGAAGAAGAATGTCGCTGATTACGAACTGCAGGACAGAATCACGCTATATCACTCCGACCTTTACGACAAGCTGCCGACAAAGAAGTACGACCTGATCGTCACCAACCCGCCCTACGTGAACAGCATGTCAATGGCAAAGCTACCAGCAGAGTACAAAGCCGAGCCGCAGATGGCGCTGGCCGGTGGCGATGATGGCATGGATCTGGTACGCCGCATTTTGGCTGGCGCGAAGGAAAGGCTGACACCCGATGGCGTGCTGGTGGTCGAGATTGGCAATGAATTCGCATATGCTGAAGCCGCGTTTGCTGATCTCGAACTCACCTGGCTGTCGACTAGCGCCGGTGATGAGGCGGTGTTTCTGCTGACGGCTGATCAGCTTTGAGTTACGAAAGTCTGGATCCCGGTCTGCGCCGGGATGACTTGTTAAGACTATCGCCCTTTAAAAGTCCCGAATCTTTAAAGCTAATGAATCGCGAACGCTCCCGGAGCGGCGTACTAAAGACGATCACCCTATAAACCGTTATCCCGACGTAGGCCGGGATCCATTGAATTAATTCTCCTCCGACGAATGATCCGCCTCCAAAAATTTAGTCTGATGCGCGGCACCAAGCTGCTGTTCGATCTGGCCGACCTCACCATCAACCCGGGTGAGAAAGTCGGATTGATCGGCACCAATGGCAGCGGTAAGTCGACCTTGTTTGCCATGCTGCGCGATGAGCTGCATACAGATAGTGGAAGCATCGACTACCCCAAGCAGTGGCGCGTCGCGCATGTAGCACAGGAAACGCCTGCACTAGAACGCGCAGCCATCGATTCTGTGATCGATGGTGATACCACGCTGCGTGCGCTTGAATCCGAATTAGCCTCAGTCGAGGCGCAAGGCGAGGACGCCGATGGCAACCGAATTGGTGAACTATACGCGCACCTCGCTGATGCCGACGCCTACACCGCGCGCTCACGCGCCGAGCAGCTGCTTGTTGGCCTGGGGTTTTCGGAGGCGCAGTTCGAGAATCCGGTTGCAAGCTTTTCAGGTGGCTGGCGGATGCGACTGAATCTGGCGCAAGCTTTGATGTGCCCTTCCGACTTACTACTGCTCGACGAACCCACCAATCACCTTGATCTAGATGCGATCATCTGGTTGGAAAGTTGGTTGAAAAACTATGCGGGCACCATGATCGTGATTTCGCACGATCGTGATTTCCTGGATGGTGTGACCAACGTCATCGCGCATATCGACGAGCGGAAGCTGAAACGCTACTCCGGCAATTACAGTGCTTTCGAGCGGCAGCGCGCCGCGCAGCTGGAGCTAGCGCAATCTTTGCAAGAAAAACAGCAGCGTAAGCGCGCGCATCTGCAATCGTTCATTGATCGCTTCAAAGCGAAAGCAACCAAAGCCAAGCAAGCGCAAAGTCGTATCAAGGCACTTGCCCGAATGGAAGAACTCGCACCACTTAGGGCAGCGGCCGAATTCTCTTTCGAGTTCCGTGAGCCAGAGCGTGCGCCGAATCCACTACT
>JBIKUP010000237.1:0-3459 GCA_044347535.1 Burkholderiaceae bacterium | reverse complement strand
AGTTTTATGGCGACTGGCTGCAAGTGGCGGCGGAAGAGGCGCTGCATTTCTCACTGCTCGACGCGCACCTTCGTACGCTTGGCTATGCCTACGGTGACTTCAATGCGCACAACAGCCTGTGGGAGATGGCGCAGAAGACTGCCGACGACATGACAGCCCGGATGGCGCTGGTGCCGCGTACGCTGGAGGCGAGGGGCTTGGATGCGACGCCGGCAGTACGCGCAAAACTGGCGCAAGTTGGTGACCATGAGGCCGCAGCAATCCTTGACATCATTCTGCGTGATGAGGTCGGCCATGTGGCCATCGGCAATCGCTGGTATCACTGGCTATGCGCGCGCGACGGCACGGATCCGGTTGCGCTGTATGCAGACTTGTCGATTCGTTTCAAGGCACCGCAGTTGCGTGGGCCGTTCAATCTGGACGCGCGGCGTGCAGCGGGGTTCAGCGATGAAGAGATTGCGGTGCTAGAGGCGTCAGGTAGTTAGGGCAGTGTGTGGGCGTGCAACTGACCCGTACTATCCGCAGCGATCCATCCGCCTCGCGTCACGTCACCGTCGCAATCCCAGTCAGAGAGTACATGCCGCACCCTTTGCGCTTCGCGATGGATTGCCGGTCGGTGCGTGTGACCGTGGATCATGATGTCGACCTGGTGAGCGTCGAATAGTCCTGCGATCGCGCTAGTGTTCACATCCATGATGGCCATGGATTTCTCGCGCTGAGCGTCGCGGCTGCCTTCGCGCATGCCTTCGATAATCATCTTTCGCTCAGCGAGCGGCTTCGCGAGGAAGGCGTTCTGCCATGCAGGATTGCGTACCTGCGAACGAAACTCCATGTAATCTTTGTCGTCCGTACATTGCGCATCGCCGTGCACTAGCAGCACGCGCTGACCACCAATGTCGGCAACATAGGGGTCGGGCAGTATGGTCATACCAGTCGCTTGTGCGAACGCGTCACCGACAAGGAAATCACGGTTGCCCGCCATCCAGTACAGCGCAACTCCGCTGTCGGTCAGCGCGCGCAGCGCATCAACCACCTTGCGGTTGAACGGGTCATTGAGATCATCATCGCCCGCCCAGTATTCGAAGATATCGCCGAGCAGATAAAGCTGGTATGTGTTCGCCGCTTCTTCATTAAGAAAACGAAAGAACGCCGCCGCTGTCTTCGGCATCTGCGCGGATAGGTGCAGGTCTGAAACAAAAAGCGCAACCGTTTCCGGCTGCGCCTTTTGATCGACTAGCGTGGGTGCGCTCATCGGTGTGTCGTTAACTGAGTAGATCAGACGATCTCAGCTTTCTCGATGATCACGTCTTCAACCGGCACATCGCCATGAAAACCCTTGGTGCTGGTTTTGACTTTGCGGATCTCGTCCACCACCTCAGTGCCCGCGGTCACTCGGCCAAACACGCAATAGCCCCATTGATCTGGGCCGGCATAGTCGAGAAAACTATTGTTTTTTACGTTGATGAAAAACTGTGCCGTGGCAGAGTGCGGGTCGTTGGTGCGCGCCATTGCAACCGTATATTTCTCATTGGCGAGGCCGTTCGCGGCTTCGTTATCAATCGGCTCGCCAGACTCCTTTTGCTTCATGCCTGGTTCGAAACCACCGCCTTGAATCATGAAGCCATCGATCACGCGATGAAAAATCGTGCCGTCATAGTGGCCGGATTTAACGTACGCCAGAAAATTATCGACGGTCTTGGGGGCTTTCTCGGCATCGAGTTCAATGGTGATGTCGCCGTGATTGGTGCTGAGTACAACTGCCATGGTAGT
Source organism: Burkholderiaceae bacterium (assembly GCA_044347535.1). Classification (GTDB taxonomy): domain Bacteria; phylum Pseudomonadota; class Gammaproteobacteria; order Burkholderiales; family Burkholderiaceae_D; genus Pernthalerella. Next base: position 1,689 of record JBIKUP010000237.1, on the reverse strand, counting down.
CCTTTAAAAAATTAATCGATCAGCGTGACTGATTCAATGATGACGGGTTTGACTGGCTTGTCGCGACGATCGGTTTCAACCGCCTCAATCTGGTCGACGACTTCGCTGCCCTTGGTGACCTTGCCAAATACGGTGTAGCCGAAGCCATCTTGCCCCGGGTAGTCTAGAAAACGATTGTCTTTGGCATTGATAAAAAACTGTGCGGTCGCAGAGTTAGGGTCTGCAGTGCGCGCCATTGCAATGGTGTAGCGACGGTTTTTCAGGCCGTTCGATGATTCGATTTCAATCGGGCCGCGGGTGGCTTTCTCTGCGCCCTGAGGCGTGTAACCACCGCCCTGGATCATGAAGCCGCGAATCACGCGATGAAATACGGTGCCATTGTAGAAACCCGTTTTGACGTACTGCAGAAAGTTGTCGACTGTTCTCGGTGCCTTGGCCGCGTCGAGTTCGACAACGATTTCACCGGCACTGGTTTTAATCGACACAGTGGGCGCGGCGCGGCCAGCTGCGGCCTTTGCTTGGCCGCCGGCTGATGCCGGTTCTGCAACGGCTAGCTGTGTGAATAGGGCCAGCGAGGCAGCAACCGCAGCAACAAAGAGACGCATACGCAACATAAAAATCCTTTTTTAGAGCAGCTTTAACTCGTCATGCCGTCCGGAATGCACGAGCTTCGATGCTATACTTTAATCAAACCCCCATTTTATCAAAGACAGTCCGCAAGCCCTGCCTACGCAGCGAATCGCGGTGCCGTCGGTGGCACGAGTTCTGGTTGCGTTCGTTGCCGATTCCGTATTGCTCATGAGTTCTCTCAAAATTTACAACACGCTTGCGCGTGACAAAGTGCCTTTTGCTCCCATCGATCCGGGCAAGGTGCGGATGTACGTCTGCGGTATGACGGTGTATGACTTCTGTCATCTCGGTCATGCGCGCGTGATGGTGGTGTTCGACATGGTGCAGCGTTGGCTGCGAGGCAGTGGCTTTGATGTCACGTATGTCCGTAACATCACCGATATCGACGACAAGATCATCAAGCGTGCTGTTGAGAATGGCGAGCCGATTTCTGCGCTCACCAATCGCTTCATAGCCGCCATGAATGAAGACGCGGCAGCGCTAGGCGTTCAGCCGCCTGATCATGAGCCGCGCGCAACAGCCTTCGTGCCCCAAATGCTGCAACTGATTGGCCGTCTGGAATCCAACGGGTTGGCATACAAAGCCAGCGATGGTGACGTGAATTTTTCGGTGCGTGATTTTGCCGGTTACGGCAAGTTGTCTGGCAAATCATTAGACGATTTGCGCGCGGGTGAGCGTGTTGAAGTTACGAGCGCCAAGCGTGACCCGCTTGACTTTGTGCTCTGGAAGTCTTCGCGAGAGTCCGAACCTGATGAAGTGAAGTGGCCTTCACCTTGGGGAAGTGGCCGACCGGGTTGGCACATCGAGTGCTCGGCCATGTCATGCCAGCTATTGGGTGAGCACTTCGATATTCACGGCGGTGGGCAAGATTTGCAATTCCCGCACCACGAGAACGAAATCGCGCAATCAGAGGGTGCTAGCGGGAAGCCATTTGTTAATTACTGGATGCACAATGGCTTTGTGCGTGTCGATGACGAAAAAATGTCCAAGTCCTTGGGCAATTTTTTCACGATTCGCGAGGTGCTGAAACAATACGACGCCGAAGTGGTGCGCTTCTTC
>JBIKUP010000238.1:0-3459 GCA_044347535.1 Burkholderiaceae bacterium | reverse complement strand
AGTAACCTGCATACGGTTTACCTTCGGGACGAGAGCCGAGTAGTACATCACCATTCGGCTTCATCAGAATACCAACCGCGACATCGATCGGTGGCGCGGCGTCGCTCATGGAGGGTGATTAAGGTTGAGTAGGTAAGCTTGCTGATGATTGCGAGATATGACTCATGCCTATCAATCGCATATCAGTCTGTGTGCTTGCCGGCCCAGTCGCGTGCGAACTGCCACGCCACCCGGCCAGAACGCGAACCACGTTGCAGCGCCCAGCGCAGCGCCTCGGGTTCTGCTTGTGCCCAATGCGCATCTGGCACACCGAAATGCTTCAGCCAGTGACGCACGATGTCGAGGTAATCATCTTGCCGGAACGGATAAAAAGACAGCCACAAACCGAAGCGCTCCGAGAGCGAAATCTTCTCTTCAACCGTTTCGCCGGGATGCAAATCGCCGTCATCAACATGGCGATACGTCTCGTTATCTGAAAACTTTTCCGGCAGCAGGTGACGACGGTTCGATGTTGCGTAGATCAGCAGGTTGTCAGACGATGCGGCAACACTGCCGTCGAGCACCACCTTCAAGGCCTTGTACCCACCCTCGCCCTCTTCGAACGACAGATCGTCGCAGAAAATCACGAACCGCTCAGGGCGCTCGGCGATCAGATCGACGATATCTGGCAGATCAACTAGGTGTTCCTTATCGACTTCAATCAGCCGCAGACCTTGCGCGGCAAACTTCGCCAGGCAAGCTTTGATCAACGAGGACTTACCCGTACCACGTGCACCGGTGAGCAGTACATTGTTTGCGGGCTTACCAGTGATGAACTGATGCGTGTTCTGCTCAATCGCTTCTTTTTGCTGGCTGATATTGTGCAGATCATCAAAGCGAATCTCGGATACCAGCTTCACCGGCTTCAGATAACCACGCCCATCACGCGGCACCCGCCAGCGAAAAGCATGCGAGGCGTGCCAATCTACTTCCGCCACGGGTGAAGGCAGCAGCGGTTCAAGTCGCGCCAAGACCGCTTCAGCGCGGAGCAGGAGTTGTTCGAGTTCTTTCATTTTTAGAGATATATGACTCCAACACTGGAGGCAGCATTTTGACAGACTCAACCAAACTCTCTATCAAAATGCCGCTGGCTAGGCGGGGGCGCCGAAGACAGTACATGACGTACGACGAGGCGATCCCAACAACGCCAGGGGTATTTTGAGAGAAAGTTTAAGAGCGGTAGTCGGCGTTGATTGAAACATACTCGTGCGACAAATCACACGTCCACACCGTCGCTGAGGCATCACCACGCCCGAGCGTGACCTTCACCGTAATTTCGGACTGTTTCATCACACGCTGACCGTCGGCTTCCTGATAATCCGGATGACGGCCACCCTGCTTCGCTACCCAGACATCGTCGAGGTACAAATCTATCTTGCTGACATCGAGATCATCAACGCCTGCATAACCAATCGCGGCCAGGATACGTCCCAGATTCGGGTCGGAGGCAAAGAATGCCGTTTTTACCAACGGCGAGTGGCCGATCGCGTAAGCAATCTTGCGGCACTCTTCTTCGTTACGCCCTTGCTCTATGTGCAGCGTGATGAACTTGGTCGCGCCTTCACCATCGCGCACAATCAGCTGCGCCAATTCCTGCGCTAGCCAGATCACTGCGGCGGTTAGCGCTTGGTATTCATCCGACTCTTGCTCTTTAACCTCCAACTCGCCGGCGCCAGTGGCGATCAGCATGAAGGCATCATTAGTCGAGGTGTCGCCATCAATGGTGATGCAGTTGAACGAGGCATCCGCTGCCTGCTTCACCATGGTCTCTAACAAACCCTGCGGCACTTTGGCGTCACAGGCGATAAAGCCCAACATAGTCGCCATGTTGGGCCGAATCATGCCAGCGCCTTTGGAGATGCCTGTCAGCGTGACTTTTTTACCGGAGATGGTCACCGTGCGCGAAGCGGCTTTCGGCAAGGTATCGGTGGTCATGATGGCTTGCGCAGCGCCGAACCAATTGCTCTCGCCAAGATTGGCGATGGCCTGCGGCAGTCCTGCGACCACTTTATCGACGGGCAAGGGTTCCAGAATCACACCGGTTGAAAACGGCAATACCTGCGACGCCTCTACGCCCAGCAATTTACCGAGCGCGTCGCACGTTGATTGCGCATTGGCAAGCCCCGCTTCGCCAGTGCCGGCATTGGCATTTCCCGTATTGATGACCAGCGCCGAAATGGGTTTACCCGATGCCTTGGCCTGATCGATATGCGCTTTCGCGAGCTGCACTGGCGCGGCACAAAACCGGTTGGTGGTGAACACCCCAGCCACTGTCGCGCTCGGCGCCAGTTTCATCACCAGTAGGTCTTTACGATTTGGCTTCTTAATGCCTGCTTCTGCATACCCAAGCGTGATACCGGGAACTGGCTTTAGCTTGGCAGGTGTAACGAGCGGGAAGTTAACGGCCATATGCGTATCGACAATTCGTTTATTTGCGTGTTTCTGAATTATGAAAAAGCCCTGGATCCCGGCCCACGCCGAGATGACGTTTTAAACGCCGCGACCCGCCTTAGGCCAATTTACCGTGACACTGTTTAAACTTCTTGCCGCTACCGCAGGGGCAGGGGTCATTTCTGCCGACCTTGGGCATCGCATTGGTGATGGTGCCAGCACCGCGCTGCTCATCGAGCGACGGTGGTGCGAGCAACTCTTCAGGCGAAGCTGAAGGATCGAAGTCAGCGTGCTGATAGCTCACATTTTCAAGATGCGACTGACTTAGCTGCTGTTCGGCAGCCGCGATCTCTTCCTGCGACTGTACGCGTACGGTCATGATCACGCGCACGACATCGTTGCGGATCAGATCGAGCATCTGCGCAAACAGCTGGAAGGCCTCGCGCTTGTATTCCTGCTTTGGGTTTTTCTGCGCATAACCACGCAGATGGATGCCTTGACGCAGATGATCCAGCGCAGCCAGGTGCTCGCGCCAGTGGGTATCCATACTCTGCAACATCACGCTGCGCTCGAAACCGCTGAAAGCCTCAACGCCGATCAGATCCAGCTTGGCTTGGTACATCTGATCAACTTTATCCAGCAAGCGGCCGAGCAGATCGTCATCACTCAACTCCGGCTCAGCTTCAAGAGCGGCTTTCACCGACCAATCAATCAGCCACTCACGCGAAACCGCTTCCTGTAGCGCGTCTAGGTCCCACTGCTCTTCCATCGAGGCTTCGGGTACATATAGCCGGAACAGATCGGTGAACACGCCCTGGCGCAGCGCTACACTAGTCTCGGTCATCAACTCGGCTTCGAGCAACTCGTTACGCTGCTGATAAATGACTTTGCGCTGATCATTTGCGACATCGTCATACTCGAGTAGCTGCTTACGAATATCGAAGTTGCGCGCCTCGACTTTGCGCTGCGCTGATTCGATCGAGCGCGACACAATGCCGGCCTCAATTGGCTCGTCTTCCGGCATGTTCA
>JBIKUP010000236.1:0-3477 GCA_044347535.1 Burkholderiaceae bacterium | reverse complement strand
CAGCCGCATATCTTGCGCAAACTTCCACAGCCGCGATAAATCGGGGTAACCGGGATTGCCATCGTAGATACAGATCGTCGCACCCACCAGCAAACCGCTGATCTGGGAATTCCACATCACCCAGCCGGTGGTGCTGAACCACAGAAAACGATCATCCTCGCCAAGATCCAGCGAGAGCGCATGCCCCTTTAGACACTCGACTAATGACCCGCCATGGCCATGCACGATGGGCTTTGGCATACCCGTCGTGCCGGACGAGTAGAGTATCCATAGCGGATGATCCGCCGGTAGCTGCTCAAAACGAATAGGGTTCGCTCGCGCCGCTGGATGCGTGAATAAATCTTGCCAGCGCATTGCGCCGGGCAGGGCAGCGTTGATATCCAGGTCGGTATCAAGATAAGGTAGGAGTACCGTGTGCTGTAGCGTGGGGAGTTCATCGCGCATCTGCTGCACGACTTCTAGTCGATTGAATGCCTTGCCACCATAGCGATAGCCATCCACAGCTATCAGCAGCTTGGGATCAATTTGTCGAAACCGATCCAGCACGCTCGAAGCGCCCATATCAGGCGAGCACGACGACCAGATCGCACCGATACTTGCGCACGCATAAAACGCGATTGCTGCTTCGGGTGTGTTCGGCAAGTACGCTACCACTCGATCACCGGGTCCGACGCCGAGCGCACGCAAGGTGTTCGCCACTGCTGTGACCTGATCTCGCACTTCACCCCATGACAGCGTGACTCGGCCGCGGGTTTCTGACTCGGCGACGATGGCATCTTTGTGAGCCGTTGCAGCATCGGTATTGAAGCGGAATAGCTGCTCTGCAAAATTCAGTCGTGCGCTTTCGAACCATGTAGCGCCAGGCATCTGATGACTAGATACGACCTGTTGGTACGGCACCGAACACTGAATATCAAAATACGCCCAGATCGATGCCCAGAATTCTTCGATATGGTCTACCGACCATTGCCACAATGCCTGATAGTCGGTGAAGTGCTGATCCCTTGCGGCCAGCCATTGCAGGTATTGGTTGATTTGACTATGGGCGACGCGTTCGGCACTCGGACTCCACAGGCGTAGGGGTTGCTCTGACATGCAGGACTTTCGTTAGCTTTTTTAAATTCGGGTTGTACGGCAACCCGTCGGTAGCTTTGTCGAGTTTGCGAACGACCGAATCCCAGCGAATTATCGGTTCGTAATACCCTCGCGCTCTTTCTTATACTGATCATATTCAGGCATTTGCTTCGTGGTCGCTCCCTCAGCACCAACGGGCGACCGCGCTTTCTGGTTGGCGCGTATACCTTCATACACGCCTCGCTCAGTCACTACCCCGCATGACGTGAGCAGAAGCAGCGCTGAGATTGCAAGTAGTAGCCGGTAGATCATTAATTCGCAGTCCTTATCAAAGCGCCGCAAGCACATCGGGACCTTTGGGCACGATGCCGGTAGGATTGATGTGTCGATGAGAAAAGAAATAATGGAACCGAATGTGTTCCATATCGACGGTGTCAGCGATGCCCGGAAGGCGATAGATGCTAGCCATGTAACGATGCATAGCTGGATATTGCGCAATCAGCTTGCGATTACATTTGAAGTGGGTGTGGTACACCGCATCGAACCGTATCAACGTCGGGAACAAGCGTACATCTGCTTCAGTGAGAACGTCGCCGCAAAGAAATCGCTGCTCTTGGAGAATCTGCTCAACGCGGTCAAGCGCATCAAATAACTCACTAACGGCTTCTTCGTGCGCTTGCTGGGTTTGTGCGAAGCCGCTGCGGTAGACGCCGTTGTTTATACTTGGGTAAATCCAGTCGTTGACTGCATCGATTTGGCTGCGAAGATGTTCTGGATAGAGGTCGATTTCCGGGTGCCGCGCGAAAGCATCGAATTCCGTATTGAACATTCGGATAATCTCGGACGATTCGTTATTCACGATGGTGCCAAGCTTCTTGTCGAACAATACCGGCACCGTGATAACGCCCGCATAGTCGGGAGATACCGCTCGATAAATCTGTTGTAGAAAACTCTGCGCACCGACTTGGTCACCGGTAGCGCCGTCAAAGTCCGTATCAAATGACCATCCCTTGTCGGTAAGGTAGGGGTGCACAACATCCACACTAATCAGATCTTCCAAGCCCTTGAGCGCACGCACCATGAGCGTTCGATGCGCCCAAGGGCAAGCGTGCGACACGTACAGGTGATAGCGGTTGGGTTCAGCAGCGTGCAGATGGCTGGAATCTTTAGAGACTGCGCCGCGGAAGCTGGTTGCCGCGCGCACAAACGCGCCATCAGAGGAAATTTCGTTCAGCCACGTGTTGCCGGTAGTTTGTACGGGTTGCGTCATGATTTCAGGTCCTTGGCCGGCAACTTCGGGTCAATCGAGTATTGACGCGAACTTACCAGATTGTCGTTGGTGGATTGGTGTTTTTGGCGGTTGCCATCATAGCCTACGCTCGATACTGCAAATGGTTATGCCCGCTGCGATTAAATGCGGGAGTTTCGGCACTGGCACTTAGGCACCGCTGAATTAAAATTAGGCTTTAATTTAATACCGCGCTAGTCAATGCGGCTTATTCATACCTAACTAGCCCATGCAGCTTTACGCGAAGCAGTTCAATAATAAGTGGGTGCACCTTGGCTAAATTACGTGACACCACCGGCGGGTTGCGCTGGCACTTGCGTGCCCTGTGGAGGCGAGGGCAGTGGCGCGACACGACGCGACACATCGCTGAGTGGCTTGACACTACCGAACCTGCATCGCGCCATCTGCTACTGATCGGTGGCAGCGCCGGTTGGATGATGTCAGGCCGCTGGTTGCAGCGCTTCTCTCGTATCGATCTGATCGATCTCGACCCTTATGCCCATCGCCTATTCCGTTGGAACCATGGCCGCGCTTTGCGCGAATCTGGCACTGAATTGCACTACGCCGCGTTCGACGCACTAGACAACTTGGATGCGCTGTTAAAAAAGCACCCAAATGCGACCATCTTCTTCGACAACGTTTTGGGTCAGCATCTGTTCCGTATATGGCAGATTGATCGTGCTGAGGCTGATCTCGCGCGCATCGTTAAACAGCTAAAGGGACGCGACTGGGGCAGTGTGCATGACTTGTTCTCGGGCCCGACCGACCCGCTGAAGTTACCTGCCTCGCCGATCACGCAATTCGACGCCGCGCGCGATGCGGACGGGCTAGTAGCAGATGGTTTACGAGGAACGCCGCTGCATCTTCGGATGCTGGCGCAAGTGGGTGGCCAGCCAGAGTGGGTGGATCATTTGACTTCAGAGCTGTTCCCCGTCGGCACCCAAAGCCGCCTGATCGCCTGGCCCTTTGTGCCAGACTATGCGCACTGGCTTCAAGCGGGGTGGGTGGCCGGGTCACGTCGCTAATGTTCTGCTAACAAGTGCCGATATCCGAATATCGCTAGAATCCCGCCCATCAAGCGTCATGGATGGAGAAATGAGTTCATGAAACACCTC
>JBIKUP010000235.1:0-3494 GCA_044347535.1 Burkholderiaceae bacterium | reverse complement strand
ATCGTATTACCGAGATCGGCATCGTCGAAGTCGATCATTCAGGGGAAGCGACGCACTGGTCAACACTGGTGAATCCCGAGCAGCCGATACCTGCCTTCATTCAAAGCCTGACCGGCATCAGCAATGAGATGGTGCGCAAGGCGCCCACCTTCGCCGAGCTGGCGACCTCACTTCATGAGCGCTTGGAAGGCGCGTTGTTCATTGCGCACAATGCCCGCTTTGATTACGGTTTCTTGCGTAATGCCTTCGATCAGCTGGGTCTAAGCTTCAAGCCGGATGTGCTGTGCACCGTCAAACTATCACGCGCATTGTTCCCGAATGAGCGTCGCCATAATCTTGACACCCTAGTCGCACGCCATCAATTGAAGGCTGATGTCCGACACCGCGCCTTGGCCGATGCCGATCTTCTTTGGCAGCTGTGGCAAAAGCTACGCAGCGATCTGCCCTCAGAGACATTTGATGCAGCACTGCGGTCCCTGCTACAGCGACCTAGTTTGCCTTCGCACCTACCCACCAACGCGGTCGATAACATCTCTGATACGCCCGGTGTGTATCTGTTCTACGGTGAAAACGAACTACCGCTATATGTCGGCAAAAGTGTGCGCCTACGTCAGCGTGTGCTATCGCACTTCAACGCGGATCACAAAGAATATAAAGAAATGCGACTGTCGCAGCAGCTGCATCGCATCGAGGTACGCGAAACCGCTGGCGAAATCGGCGCACTACTGCTCGAGGCAAGGCTGATCAAAGACTTGCAGCCCGTGCATAACCGACTGCTGCGACGACAAGGTGATCTGTGTGCCTGGCAGCTGAACGAAAACGAGCAAGGGCATATCGTGCCTGTGCTCACTCACGCCAGCGAGCAAGATTTTGGTCGCGCTGAACGCTTGTTCGGTCTTTTTTCCGGCAAGCGAAAAGCCGATGCCGCGCTCCGTGCGCTGGCCGAATCGCATCAATTGTGTTTGGTACAGCTTGGACTCGAACGTCGCAGTGGTCTGCAAAAACCATGCTTCAATTGGCAACTCAAACGCTGCAATGGTGTTTGCGTCGGTAAAGAATCCGAGTCATTTCACCGCGCACGGCTAGAAGCGGCGCTCGCCAAGTTGCGGATTGAAACCTGGCCCTACGAGGGCGCGATTGGCTTGATCGAACAGGGCGCTGATCGCACTGATGTTCATGTTGTTAACAACTGGTGCTTTCTCGGTACTGCACGCTCGGAGGATGAGGTGCATGATTTGCTTGAACAATCACCATCGCGCCCGGCTTTTGATCTTGATACGTACAAGATTCTTCACCGTGCATTAGCAAACAAACAGCTACCTGTTCGCTTGCTACACCGGCAACATGACTAAAGCATGTGCCATCAGCGCAATTACGCAGCAATAACGCTCCTCGCTGAAATATAATCTCGTCAACGCAAGCAACGGCGTTGTCCCCCCAGTCGCCCCTATTGCGGCACCGCGACCCGAGGTTCAACCCGGCTTCCTACGCTTCTCAAAGGTCAGCGCCACTGTATCCAACGGCAGTGTTGAATGAAGTTGACCATAGTCAAAATTTTTCAGATTGTGATTGCTAGCATGAAGCGCTTTTTTTGCGATGGCTTCAGTTAGGTGCGATCAGCACAGTCAGCACAGGTTTTTTTCATCGAAGGTCCTAACGGAGAACAAGAATGAGTGAAGTTGTTATCGTCGCCGCCGCGCGTACTGCGGTTGGAAAATTCGGCGGCACGGTCGCCAAGATATCCGCAGCTGAACTCGGCGCCCATGTCATCAAAGGCTTGGTCGCGAAGACCGGCATTGATCCGGCACTGATCAGTGAAGTGTTGATGGGTCAGGTGTTAACCGCCGGTGTCGGACAAAACGCCGCGCGTCAGGCGGTCATCAAAGCAGGTTTACCTGACATGGTGCCGGCCATGACAATCAATAAAGTTTGCGGTAGCGGCTTGAAAGCGACCCATCTGGCGGCACAAGCGATCTTGTGTGGTGACGCCGATATCGTGATCGCCGGTGGTCAGGAAAACATGAGCGCAGCACCGCATGTGCTGAACAATTCACGCGATGGATTTCGTATGGGCGATGCAAAACTGGTCGATACCATGATTGTTGATGGCCTGTGGGATGTCTATAACCAATACCATATGGGCATCACTGCAGAAAACGTCGCCAAGAAATTCAATGTGTCGCGCGCAGAGCAAGATGAATTCGCGATGGCATCCCAAAACAAAGCAGAAGCCGCGCAAAAAGCGGGCAAGTTCAAAGACGAGATTCTGCCGCTCGAGATCGCCAGTAAAAAAGGCAGCATCGTGTTTGATAGCGATGAGTACATCAAGGCAGGTACGACGCTGGAGTCGTTGGCTGCTTTGCGTCCTGCGTTCAACAAAGAAGGCACTGTCACTGCGGGTAACGCCTCCGGTCTAAATGACGGCGCTGCCGCAGTGATGATGATGTCGGCACAAAAAGCGCAGCAACTCGGGCTCAAGCCACTGGCAAAGATCAAGGCCTATGCATCCGCTGGCCTCGATCCGACCATCATGGGCATGGGTCCGGTGCCTGCTAGTCAGCGCTGTTTGCAAAAAGCGGGCTGGACCCACAAAGATCTCGACCTGATGGAGATTAACGAGGCCTTCGCCGCACAAGCCATCGCTGTGAATAAAGAAATGGGCTGGGACACCAGCAAAATCAATGTCAACGGTGGCGCTATTGCTATCGGCCATCCAATCGGCGCCTCCGGCTGCCGCGTGCTGGTGACACTGATTCACGAAATGATCCGGCGCGATGCCAAGCGCGGGTTAGCAAGCCTGTGCATTGGCGGTGGCATGGGTGTGGCATTGGCAATCGAGCGCTGATCTGTCGGCAAACAAGCATCACAAGTAAAGGGAGAACAAGATGAGCAGAGTGACCCTGGTGACCGGTGGTATGGGCGGCCTTGGCGAAGCAATTTGCATAAAAATGGCCAACATGGGCTATGCGGTGGCGACTACCTACTCGCCCGGCAATACCAAGGCCGAGGCTTGGCTGACCGAGATGAAGGAGAAAGGCTACAACTTTCGCGCCTACCCCTGCGATGTTGCCGATTACAACGCAGCACTCGAGTGCGTGGGACAGATCGTAAAAGACATGGGCCCGATTGATGTGCTGGTCAATAACGCCGGCATCACGCGCGATATGACCTTCAAGAAAATGGACAAGTTGAATTGGGATCTGGTGATGCAGACCAACCTCGATTCTGTCTTCAACATGACCAAGCCCGTTTGCGACGGTATGGTTGAGCGTGGCTGGGGCCGCATCATCAATATCTCGTCCGTCAACGGCCAGAAAGGCGCTTTCGGACAGACCAACTACTCAGCCGCCAAAGCCGGGATGCACGGCTTCTCCAAGGCCTTGGCCTATGAGGTGGCGCGCAAAGGCGTCACGGTCAACACCATCTCGCCCGGCTATATCGGCACCAAGATGGTCACCGCCATCGCCCCCGAGGTACTCGAGACCAAGATCCTG
>JBIKUP010000234.1:0-3501 GCA_044347535.1 Burkholderiaceae bacterium | reverse complement strand
GGTCATCTCGCATGATCGCTGGTTCCTCGACCGTATCGCGACGCATATTCTTGCGTTCGAAGGAGAGTCGCAAGTTGTATTCTTTGATGGTAACTATCAAGAGTACGAAGCCGACAAGAAAAAACGGCTCGGCGAAGAAGGTGCCAAGCCGAAGCGTCTGCGGTATAAGCCGCTGCGCACCTAAACCATGTTTATTGCCGCGCTCGACATCGGCGGCACCAAGATGGCCGCCTGCATCGCCGATGCAAGCGGTCCGCTGCTGCGGGTGACCCAAGCAACGCAGCGGTCCGGCCCACCCGACACAATCGCACGACAGTGCTTGCGACTGATCGACGCTTGCTGCGAACAGCTCGGTATCGATCCGGCCTTAGTCGCTACTGTGGGCGTTAGTAGCTGCGGTCCGTTTGCGCTGCGTGATGGCCTGCTCGGCTTCATGCCGCCCAATATCTGCGGTGGGTTGGCAAATGGCGATGATCTTCCGAACGACTGGACATTTCTACCGCTGGAATCCGTTCTGCGTGAGCGTTTTTCAACGGTAAACATCGTCAATGATTGTGTCGCAGGTTTGCATGGTGAACGTGCCTTTGGTAATGCGCCTGCGAATTCTATTTATGTCACCTGGAGTACCGGTATTGGCTTCGGGCTGTGCGTTGATGGTCATATCCTGAACGGCAAAGCCAATAACGCTGGTCACGCGAGCCATATGCTGCTGACCAATGACGAAGCGGCACACTGCGGCTGCGGTAATCAAGGTGACCTTGAAGGTTTATTGGGCGGTCGTAACTTAGAGAAGCGACTCGGCAAACCACTTGCCGCGATTTTTTCTGCGGCGCGCGATGGCGATGCTGAAGCACTCAACACAGTAGCGTATGCCGCGCAATGGTTTGGACGCGCACTGTATAACCTGGTCAGCATTCTTGATACCGAATCTATCTTCGTCGGAGGCAGCGTGTGGCGACACAATGAAGACCTACTCGCCCCCTTGGTCCAGCAAGAAATCAGCACGCGTTTCGAGGCACTCACAGCCGGCGTACAGGTGCAGGGCGCAGTGTTGGGTGAGTTGGTGACAGACCTTGGCGCGTTTGCACTGGTGATGCCGCAACCATGGATCGAGGGATGGCGCACCAAAAAGCCGTGGACAACACTCGAATCCGTCGTACTCGCCAATTAAGGCGCTGAATTCATCCGCATAAATCATCTGGATGAATCATCTGTATGAATAGGCTTCAAGAGCGAAAAAGCCAAGCTACCGCTACAATCCGGCGTCAAAAAATAAAATCAATCCCGTGACCCCTCTCTTCCCTGACCCGCTTGTCATCGACAAGCTAAGCAAAAATTTTGGCGCACGAAAGGCAGTCGATAACGTCAGCTTTTCCGTTGCTGCGGGCGAGTTTGTCGCGCTGCTGGGGCCAAACGGCGCGGGTAAATCAACGCTATTTCAGATTTTGTCTGGCTTGTTCGTTGCTGACGGTGGAAGCGCGCGGGTGACAGGCCACGATATCAGTCGCGATCCGATCAAGGCGCTGGCAGATTTATCCATCGTGTTTCAGCAGCCTGCGCTCGATCTTGATTTATCGGTACAGGCTAATTGTCGTTTTCAAACTGATCTGCATGGCATTGCTCGGGCGGAGGCTCAGCAGCGTATTAATCACTGGCTGGAGCGATTCAAATTGAGTGACCGTGCCAATGATGCGTGTCGCAATCTTTCTGGTGGCACGCGCCGCAAAGTGGAGCTGGCCCGCGCGCTGCTATCGCAACCGCAGTTGCTGCTGATGGATGAGGCCACCGTCGGTATCGACCCTGCTTCTCGCGCAGCGATTATTGCGGATGTCAAAGCGCTATGCCGCGAACGTGCGATGGGTGTGCTGTGGGCCACGCATCTGGTGGACGAAGCTGAGGCAGCTGATCGTATCGTCGTGATGGCCGCTGGCACCGTGCGCTTCGATGGCGCTGCTAAGGAGCTTATGAAACAGTCCGGGCATGGCACGCTGCTCGATGCTTTCCTGCACCTGACGAAAGCAGAGGCACAAGCATGAGACTAATGCACGCTCGTCTTGCGCTAGCCGCGATTGCAGGCCGCGAGGTCCATAAATTCTTGCGGCAACCGGGCCGGCTTGCATCGTCCTTGGTGCGTCCGCTGCTGTGGATGGTGGTGTTTGCCGCCGGATTTCGTCAGATGCCGGATCTCGGCACGGTCATGCCATTTGATGCTGGCCTTGATTATCGTTTGTATATGGTGCCGGGTCTGGCGCTGATGGTGTGCCTGTTCAATGGCATGCAATCATCATTGGCAATGGTCTATGACCGTGAGATGGGCGTGATGAGGCTACTACTCACCGCGCCTTTGCCACGTGCCTACCTGCTCGCCTGCAAGCTGATGGGCGGTGCTTTTCTATCCGTCATTCAGGCGCTGGCTTTCATGATTCTGGTCGTCGTATGGCAGATCGGATTGTCGCCATGGCAGGTGCTGGCTTCGTTGCCCGCGCTGATCGCAGGTGCTCTGATGCTGTCGGCGTTCGGCTTGATGCTGTCGGTTTATATCCGTCAGCTGGAAAATTTTGCCGGCACCATGAACTTCGTGATTTTCCCGATGTTTTTCTTGTCATCGGCGCTGTATCCGATCGGTCGCATGCGCGACGCCGGCGCGAATTGGATTTATCAGATTTCCGCGCTCAACCCATTTACTCATGCGGTCGAGTCAGTGCGCTACGCGCTGTATGGTGAGATCTCGGGCTCTTTACTGGTCGTGATGGCAGCAACGCTGGTGTTCTACTGGATCGCCGCAGCGGGCTATGACCCGCAACGCGGGCTAATCAAATCGGCGCGCGGTGGCTGAGCCATTTACCCGCGCGACGATCTTATCGCCTGGTTTAAGAGGTTTGCTTCTCAACTTCCGATGCGATCCGCAGAGAGTTCATGTCATTGCGGAACACCAGCGGTTTTTCCTCAACCGGCCGGTTGGTCGTTTTCAGCACAATCTGCTTGACCACGTCATGCGATGGTGACTTTCCGCACACTGGGTCAGCATTCTGCGCATCGCCTGTCAGCGCAAATGCCTGACAACGACAACCACCGAAATCTTTTTCTTTTTCCGAACATGTACGGCACGGCTCTTTCATCCATTCGTAGCCGCGGAAGCGATTAAACGCATCGCTCTTGTACCAGATGTCTTCCATCGTATGCTCGGTCACATTCGGGAATGTCAGACCGGGCAGCGACTGCGCTGCATGGCACGGTAAAGCGCTACCGTCAGCTGCTACAGCGAGAAACACCGAGCCCCAGCCATTCATGCAAGCCTTGGGCTTATCTTCGAAAAGATCCGGCACCACGAACAATAACTTGAGCTTGTTACCGAGCTTGGCGCGGTACTCCTGAACCGTTGCCTCGGCACGCACCAGTTGCTCGCGTGTAGGCATCAATTGATCACGATTGACACTGGCCCAAGCGTAGTACTGGGTATTTGCCAGCTCCAGATACTCCACCCCCATCTCAACCGCCATT
>JBIKUP010000231.1:0-3520 GCA_044347535.1 Burkholderiaceae bacterium | reverse complement strand
CCAGGAAATCTCTTGCAAGTCAGGCGCGTTACCAGCGGCATTCGGTGCGGCGGCCACGCTGAAGGTGAGAATCGGTCGGCCGGCAGTTGATACCTTGGTAACCGAGGGATCGCGCATGTCGGCCGGTAGGTCGGCGCGTACGCGCGCTACCGCATCGCGTACATCATTAACCGCGTCCGAGAGATTTTTTTCCAGGACAAACTCAACCGTGACAGTCACCTGCCCATCGAGCACCTTGGTATAAATATTTTTAACACCCTGCAAGCTGGCGACCGAGCCTTCGATCTTGCGCGCCACCTCGGTCTCGAGCTGTGCTGGCGCTGCGCCCGGTAGCGAGGCCACCACGTTCACGATGGGCAGCTCGATATCCGGAAAATCCTGAATCGCATTCGAGCGAAACGCGAGTAAGCCTGCCAGTGTCAGCAGCGCGAATAATAAAATTGCGGGTATCGGACTGCGAATCGAAAGCGCAGAAAAATTCACTGGGCGTCCTTCGTCTCGCGTTTATTATCAGGCGCTACCGTGTTGCTACGGGTCACGCGCACCAGATCACCATCGTTCAAGAAACCCGCACCGGCCACCACAATCTCGTCTTGCAGCGAAATGCCTTCGGTAATCTCGACCTGGTCCTGCAGATAACGCCCGGTCTTCACCTTCAACTGCGCCACGCGCCTATCGGGCTTGATCTGAAACACATAGCTAAAGCCATCGCGTACAACCACGGCCTGCTGCGGCAGTGTGACGCCGTTGCCACTACCGAGCGTGAATTCACCGCGCGCATACATGCCGGGTTTGGCCGCAGCCTCACCTGAGGCACTAGCAAGCAGATCGACATATACAAGCGCTGATCGATTTTGCGGATTGACGGTGGGGCCGATCATGCGCACCTTGCCATTCAAACGTGTGCCATTCGCTGCGACCAGTGTCACACCGGAGCCAACACGTATGCGTGAAAGCTCGCTCGCCATCACCTCGGCGCGCCATTCCAGCCTACCCTTGCGAATCATTCGAAATAGCTCGGTACCATTTGCGACGACTGCGCCCACGGTTGCACTGCGCGCTGAGATAACACCACTATCCGGCGCGAGGAGTTGTGTGAACTTCAGGCGCAGTTTTTGTGCGCTGACATTGGCTTCAGCCGCTGCAACGCGTGCGCGCGCAGTTTGCTCGGCGGTGAGAAACTGATTGATCTGCTGAGTGCTGATGGCACCGGTATTTACTAACGATCGTGCGCGCTCCGCATTCGAACTTGCTTCAGCGAGTGTCGCTTGGGCTTCCAGCAAAGCAGCATTGGTCTGGGCAAGATCGGCTTGCACGGTCTCATCAGAAAAACGCGCCAGGGTTTGACCGGCACGCACAACATCACCGACGTTCACCAGTACCTCAGTCAAGCGCAGCCCATTAGCCTCGCTACCAATGCTCGCTTCCTGCCAAGCGGCGATGTCACCGTTAGCAGCCAATGTCTGCGAGAGGCGGGTTAACTGTGGGCGCGCTGTGCTGACGGTCAATGCAGCCTTCGCTGTGGATGCCGGCTTGTTGGCTGCTACTTTGTCATTAGTCGCTTTGTCATTCGCTGCTTTGTCATTCGCCTTACTACTCGGCGTGGGCAACAGCCACACAGCAAACACCAGCAGCACCATCATGGCCAAGCTTGCGATGGCCGGTCGAGGAAGATGACGCGGAAACTGTCGTATCAAGTGCAAGGGATTCATGGTTTCGGCTCTGAAAGGGCTTTATCGAATGATGTGGGTGGCGTGGTTGATTGCCAGCCGCCACCGGCGGCGCGGTACAAGGCGATCCACGCTGCAATACGTTCACGCTGCAGGCTGACCAATGCGGTCTCTGCACCGAGTTTGCTGCGGCGCGCCTCCTCCAACTCGATCAGGCTGCCCAAGCCTTTTTCATAGCGCAGCTGGGCAGCGTCGAGCGAAATCATGAAACCGTCGATAGCGATCTTGGCGTCATCGCTGCGCGCTGCGATGCTGTCGAGATTAACCAAACTCTCTTCAACTTCACGCACCGCACGGCGCACGGTAGCGCGGTACTCATTAGCGGCCTCTTCATAACGGGCGACTGCCGCAGCGATATTCGCGCGTCGCCGGTTACCGTCAAAGATCGGCAAACTCACTGCAACAGGACCCACCGTCCAACTGTTCAAGTTAAATGTGCCATCGTTGGTCTCAAATCGATTACGACCAATGCTTCCGGATAGCGATAGCCGCGGGTAACGTCGCGCTTCTACGCTACCGACATCGCTGCTAGCCGCAGCAACCTGCTGCGCCGCTGCGTATATGTCAGGACGCTGCGCCAGCGTTGCGGCTGGAAGCTCTGCCAGAGATACCGGCGTCGGGAGTGGCAGCGTTGCAGGCACGCTATCAAGTTTGGCGCGCAGATCACGTTCATCGAGACCCGTCAGCATGACCAGCGCTTTGATATCCACATCACACTGCGCGCGCAGCGCGGTAACGCGGCTACGTCCCTCTGCCGCGCTGGCCCGCGCTAGCCCTGAATTTGCTGGCGGCTGAAATCCCGCTTTAACCGCCAGTTCGGTCAGACGCGTAATCTCGGTGCGCGAGCTTGTATCGGCTTCTGCAATCGTGAGCAAACGCCTACAGCCCCGCAAGGCATAGTATTGATTGGCCGTCTCTGCTGCCACCGAGACACGTGCCTCGTGCCAGTTAGCCTCGGCGCCTAGTGCGCGGCGCTGCGCTGCATCGCGCGCCATGCGGTTTGCACCGAATAGGTCGATCTCCCAACTGGCTTGCAACGACCCCTGATAGACATTACCGCCGGGGAAAGGAGGAAACGCACTCCGGCGCTGGGCACTGACGCCAGCATCCAGCGTCGGCTGCAATGCGCCACCGGCCGCTAGCCGCTCCGCATTGGCTTGCTCGATCCTCGAGCGCGCGGCACTCACACTACTACTCACGGTTTGCGCGGCATCGATCAGATCGATTAGCAGCGGGTCTTGTTGCTGTCGCCACCAGTCAGCCAGGGCCGCCACTTGGCCGTCGTGTGCCAAAGCGCCCTCACCGGGCATAGGGGCGATCCACTGTGCGGGAGGGACAGGATCAGGCTTAGCCTTTGGCAGTAGCGCGCTGATGCTGCCGCAGCCACTCAGTTGCAGGCACAGTAGCAGGGGCAAAAAGAGCGCGCACCGAGCGCGGCTGTGAGAGGGGATTAAACGCATTTTTTTTCAAATCTGAAAACCGTGCGCATGATGCCAGAATCTGTCGTTCAATGACTGTGACGAAAGGAAAGATTCGAACCCAGGCGCAATACTGGCAAGTGGGCGAATGATCGCGGTAACATGGGGCCTCTGACTGTCGAAAAAGGAGCCTGTCATGATGAAGAATGTCGGACACACAGACCGCGCCATCCGCGTGTTCATTGGCGCCCTGCTGATCTTGCTCTCGTTGCTGAACGTGATCGGCCCATGGGGATGGATCGGCTTGATACCCATCGCCACCGGGCTGCTCAGATTCTGCCCTGCTTATACCGTGCTGGGTTTGCGCTCATG
>JBIKUP010000230.1:0-3537 GCA_044347535.1 Burkholderiaceae bacterium | reverse complement strand
ATTCAGCATCTGCCGCAGGGCTATGACACACCCCTCGGGCAGGCCGGCGGTATTTTATCCGGCGGTCAGCGTCAACGCCTCGCGCTGGCACGTGCGCTGTATGGCATGCCAGATTTGGTGGTGCTTGATGAGCCGAATGCCAACTTGGATGATGTTGGCGAGGTGGCGCTCATGAAAGCGATCGTCGAGCTAAAGCAAGCCGGTAAAACTGTTTTTATGGTGCTGCATCAACGTAATTTGCTCGCGCTGGCCGATCGCGTATTAGTGCTGAACAACGGCAGCGTCGCCCAATTCGGTGTCATGGAAGCCGCTGCGCGGCCTGACACCCTTCCCCAACCGAGAACCGCCTGACTATGAACATTGCTCCTGCACCCCGCTCATTTGAGGCTCGCCTTCCGGCCAAAGCACGGAATGCCAGCGACATCACGGATGTCGACGATCTGGAACTCCCTACCGATACCCGCGCCACGATCCGCAATGGTTTCCTAGCCATCGTGGTTGGCTTCGGTGGCTTCTTGTTGTGGGCCGGCATGGCGCCACTCGATGAGGGCGTGCCGGCAGGTGCCACAGTGACGATTGATACCAAGCGCAAACCGATTCAGCATCCCAGCGGTGGCACGATCGAGCGCTTGTTGGTGAAAGAAGGTTCGCGCGTAAAAGCAGGTGAAGTGCTGGCAGTACTGAATGATGCCACTGCACGCGCCAGCTATGAGCAGGTGCACCACACTTATCTTGCCGTGCGCGCACTTGAAGGACGTACGATGGCTGAGCTGGCTGGCGCTGAGCGCATTAGCTTTCATCCTGACCTGACGAATGCGGTGGCAGATCCCGCGGCACAGCAACATCTACAAACCCAAACGCAGTTGTTCGAGGCGCGCCGCAACGCGCTACGCAGTGACCTCTCTGCGATTAGTGAGAATATCGCCGGCTTGGAAGCACAGCTCGTCGGTATTACCCGCTCGCTTGAGAGCCGCAAAGTGCAAGGCGCGAAGCAGTCGGAGCAACTGAAAAGTATCAGCGATCTCGCCGCAGAAGGCTACGCGCCACGTAATCAGGCGCTACAACTGGAACAAGGGCAAGCGGAGTTGAGCGCGGTGATGGCCGATCTGGAAGGTAACCGCCAACGCGTGCAACGCTCTATCGCTGAAATGAAAATGCGTATGCAGCAGCGGCGCGAAGAATACCGTCGCGATGCATCGTCGCAGCTAGCCGATGCACGACGTGAGCTGCAAGGCTTGCGCGAGCGCACCACCGCGTTGGGCGCAGAACTGCGCCGCGTACAGTTGAAGGCACCGGTCGATGGCCAAGTGATCGGCCTGTCGATTACCAATGGCAGCGTGGTATCTGCTGGCCAGAAACTGATGGATGTAGTGCCGGCCGAGGAAGGCGTGCTGCTTGAAGCCAAAATACCCACCCACGTGATTGATCGTGTGCGCCCGGGTGATATGACGAATGTGCGCTTCTCTGCGTTCGCCCACACACCGCAACTAGTGGTGGATGCTGTGGTTAAAACCATCTCGGGCGATGTGCTGTCAGAGCAAACCCCGGGGGGCGTGATGTCTTACTATCTGGCGCGGGTTGAACTGACGCCGGAGGGCATCAAGCAGCTCGGCGAGCGTAATCTTCAACCTGGTATGCAGGCCGAAGTGCTCATCAAAACCGGTGAACGTTCTCTGCTGACCTACCTGCTACATCCGCTGACTAAACGTATTGCAGCATCGTTGAAAGAAGAATGATGCAGCGCGCTTCGTGCCGACGATGAAACTCGAGAAACTCACGCTGGACTATGTCGCGGCAGAGGATCGCATTCTGCTGCGCGCGCAGGATCAAAGCGGTACCGTCGTGACGTTTTGGCTGACACTGCGCATGAGCCGCGCCTTGGTGAAAGCGCTCTTGGCCTACTTGGAGAATGTCACGCCGACACCCGCTACGAGTGACCGTGAACTGATGCAAGCCTTCCGTCAGACCTCGGCCTTAATGAAGTTTGAGCCGAGCGCTGTAGTGCAGACGACGGATGCTGCACCGCTGCTGGTCACCACGCTCGATTTGCAACGTAAGCCGAAGGGCGTACTACTGCAGCTTCCGATTCCCGACGCTGATATGGCTGAGTTAGCACTTGATTCGGTTCAGTTGCGTCAGTATCTGCATATCTTGCGCAATATGTTCGTGCGTGCCGAGTGGCCGCTGGATGATTGGCCCGCATGGATGAATGAAGCCGCCGCCGAAGTGACTGGCGCAGAGCGTAACGCGCGACCATTACACTGAGTGACAAAGGCGAATCGAGATGGCGATTGTCGAAGTCAACTCAGCGCAACGTGCCGCAGCGCCTTATGCAATGGTCGGCATGCTGGAAACTACGTGGCCAGATGGGCGCATCAGTATCGGTACCTGTGCGCTTGTTGGCAGCAATGATGTACTCACCGCCGGTCATTGCGTGTTTGATCCAACCTACGGCGGTTTCGCTACCCGTTTTCGTTTTTATTTTGGCGCTGATTACAACAGCGCACGTAATCTCATTGAATCGCCTGGAATAGCGATTGATTCGGGCGCGCCCATGTCGATTGTCTACAACCCGGAGATTTATACCGACAATGATCCCCAGACATTTTGGCGCTATGAGTCACAGTACGATGTTGCGCTAATCGGCTTACCCAGCGAAATTCGCGGCATCGGCAGCTTGCCGCTGGACTTCAGCCAGGATAGAAACGATTTTTTCGCGACCGAGGTCGGCTACCCATCGGGATCAAGCGGCATGATGCAGGGTAGCGTGTTGGTTGACCGACATTCGATTGATGCCGTGTATGTTTCAACCGCCGCCTCCATGGGACCGGGAAGCTCTGGTGGGCCCTTGCTGTCAAACGGCGCGGTGATTGGCGTAAAAAGTGCCGGCTCGCGCAATGGATCCACTTGGGCAGATATTGGACTATCTGAGGCTCTATTAAGTCGTGCGATGAGCGCTAACGATAGTTTGCTGAACGGCAGCGGTAGCGCTGATGATGATTTATTGATTGGCTCTATTGGTAATGATCGTATCCTGGCTGCGGGTGGTAACGATACGATCGATGCCGGCCAAGGTAATGACACGATTGATGGCGGCTCTGGTGTGGATGCCGTTCGATTTGTTGGTGCGTATAGCCGCTTTAGCGTCTCGATCAGTAACGGGATAGTGAGTGTTACCGATCAGCAGCGCAGCCTGGGGTCCGATCGCTTGACCGATGTAGAGATATTGCAGTTTTCAGATCGGTGGGTTTCTACAGAGGTTACCGGCGACAGCGCGAAGGCTTACCGTGTTTACAAGGCAGCATTTGATCGCATACCTGATCTAGAAGGCCTAGGTTATTGGATAGCTGAGATGGCGCGCGGCATGGATGTGGTTGAGGTCGCGGCACGTTTTGTCGATAGCGAAGAATTTCGTCAGCTCTATGGCAACAGCCCGAGCCCCTCGGTGTTTATCAATCGACTGTATCAAAACGTCCTCGACCGAACACCCGATAGTACGGGGTTGAACTGGTGGATTAACCAGATGCAGAACGACCC
>JBIKUP010000229.1:0-3539 GCA_044347535.1 Burkholderiaceae bacterium | reverse complement strand
CAACTGGTGTCTTGGAACGGTGGCGGCTTTGACCTTCCCGTGCTTAACTACCGTGCGCTGATTCACGGCATCAATGCGGCACGCTTTTGGGAAATGGGCGAAGAAGATCGCGACTTCAAATGGAATAACTACCTCTCGCGCTACCACACCCGCCACCTTGATCTGATGGATCACCTGGCCATGTATACCGGGCGCGCCAATGCACCGCTCGACGATCTGGCCAAGCTGTGCGGCTTCCCCGGCAAAATGGGGGTGGACGGATCGCAGGTGTGGTCGCTGTATCAGGAGGGTCGGCTGCAAGAGATTCGCGATTACTGCGAGACCGATGTGGTGAATACCTACTTGGTGTATTGCCGATATCAATTGCTTCGTGGCCGTCTCACGCGTGATGCCTACGATGCCGAGATCGCCTTGGTACGCACCTCGCTGCAAACCATTGATGCGCCTCACTGGCGTGACTATCTGAGCTTGTGGCAATGACGTCCCCGGTAATTGAAATTGTCTCGCTGGACATGGAGGCGCGCGGTGTGGGCCATCTGCCGAATGAGGATGGATCGCCGGGCAAGGTAATCTTTGTCGAAGGTGCGTTGCCGGGCGAGCAGGTGCGTTTTCAATCCTTCCGTCGTAAGCCCAAGTGGGAAGCGGCAGAAATGACGGCCTTGCTGCGTGCATCCTCGCTACGAACAACACCTCGGTGCGCTCATTTCGGTGTCTGCGGTGGCTGCGCGATGCAGCACCTGAATCCGGCTGCACAGGTCGCTATCAAGCAGCGCGTGTTGGAAGACAACCTGTTTCATATTGGGCGAGTTCGGCCCGAGTACCTATTGCGGGCCATTCAAGGTCCCGACTGGGGATACCGCTACCGCGCTCGCCTGTCTGTACGGTTTGTCGCGAAGAAGGGTGGGGTGTTGGTCGGTTTTCATGAGCGGCGATCAAGCTTTATCGCTGACATGCGCAGCTGCGAGATTCTGCCCCCCAAAGTGTCCGACATGCTGATGCCGATGCGAGCACTCATTGCATCGTTATCGATTCGTGATCGGTTGCCGCAGATCGAGTTGGCCGTCGGCGAGCATGACAATGAGCAGGTAATTGTTCTGGTACTGCGGATCATGGCGCCATTATCTGCCGAGGATGAGCGCCAACTGAAGGCGTTTGCAGATCAGTGGGATATTGAGTGGTGGTTGCAGACGAAGGGGCTGGACACCGTTGCCGCATGGTATCCGCAAAAGCGAACGCTGCAATACCGCTTGCCCGAGTTTGGTTTGGTAATGCCATTCAAGCCAACGGATTTCACTCAGGTTAACCACCAGATCAACAGTGTCCTTGTTTCACGGGCGCTGCGTCTGTTGGAGGTACAGCCCCATGATCGCGTAGCAGACTTGTTCTGTGGCCTGGGTAACTTCACCTTACCGCTGGCGACTCAGGCGCGGGAAGTGGTTGGCATTGAAGGAAGTTCTGAGTTGACCGAGCGCGCATTGAGCAATGCGGCGCTGAATGGGTTGGATCATCGAACCCAATTCATACACAGGAATTTGTTCGAATTTACGCTTCAAGACCTTCAGTCGCTCGGGCGCTTTGATCGAATGCTGATCGATCCACCCCGCGACGGTGCAATGAACCTCTGCACGGCTATCGCAGAGGCGAAAGAAAGTAATCCCGAATTACAGCCGTCGCGTATTGTCTATGTGTCTTGTAATCCCTCAACCTTGGCGCGCGACGCCGGGATACTGGTTAACACGGGTGGCTATCGGCTCAGTCAGGCTGGCGTAGTGAATATGTTTCCTCACACCGCGCATGTCGAGTCGATCGCGGTGTTTGATCGCAGAGATTAACTAATTCGATGAAATAAAAAACGCCGGCATCAAGCCGGCGTTTTTTGTTCGGGTGGGCGCTGCTTAGTCGCGCTCACCGCCGAAGATGCCCAGCAACGCGAGCAAGTGCACAAACACGTTGTACAGGTCCAGATAGATCGCCAAGGTTGCGCTGATGTAGTTAGTTTCACCACCGTTGATGATGCGCTGTACATCAAACAGGATGTAGGCAGAGAAGATTACAACAGCGACCAACGAGATCACGATCTGCAACGCAGGCATCTGCAGGAAGATGTTGGCAACACCTGCCAATAGAATCACGATCACACCCGCGAACAGCCAGCTCGACATGCCGGAAAAATCACGCTTGCTGGTGGTCGCAATCGATGCCATGGCAGCAAACACGACAGCGGTGCCGCCGAAAGCAGTCATAATCAGTTGCGGTCCGTTAGCGAAATGCAGGATGTGCCCGATCATGCGCGAGAGCATCAGACCCATGAAGAAGGTGAAGCCCAGCAGCAAGACCACGCCCAAGCCGGAGTTTTTGGTGCGCTCTATGCCATAAAAGAAACCGAAGGCAATCGCGAGAAACGCGATGAAGCTCAATATGGGACTGCCAGCGAACAGCGAGAAGTGCATCTGCACGCCAAGCCAAGCACCCAGCACCGTCGGCAGCATGGACAGGGCCAGCAGCCAGTAGGTGTTGCGCAATACGCGGTGGCGTACGACCGAGGTGTCGTCCAGCGTGCCGTATTGAGTGGGTAGTGGTTGGTTCATTTGACCTCCATTTTCAAATTAGTAACAGTCAGCGAAGCTCGCCACCTGCCAATTCGATAATTTACCTTACTTTGTGGCAGGCTGCATCTACCCCAAAGTGGCTTGAATCATCCAGCCACGCCGCCAGAACGGCCAAAAAGAGGCGTTTTCATGTTAAAATTAAAAGTTATCAAATAATTCTTCCCAATTCTTTAACCCTTTCATTTTATTGGAGTTTTTTCAGATGAGCACCGAGCGCACCCTGTCAATCATCAAGCCGGATGCAGTGGCCAAGAACGTCATCGGACAGATCTACAGCCGATTCGAAAACGCTGGCCTTAAAGTGATCGCTGCCCGCATGGTTCAGCTCTCTCGCGCCGAGGCGGAAGGGTTCTACGCTGTCCATCGTGAGCGTCCGTTTTTCAAGGATCTGGTCGATTTCATGATCTCCGGTCCGGTAATGATTCAAGTGCTGGAAGGCGACAACGCGATCGTGAAAAATCGTGATCTGATGGGAGCTACAGACCCTAAGAAAGCCGATAAGGGAACCATCCGCGCTGATTTTGCTGACTCGATCGACGCTAACGCTGTCCATGGTTCCGATGGCCCGGACACAGCAAAAAACGAAATCGCTTATTTTTTCCCGAGTTTGAACGTTTACTCTCGCTAATCTCATTAACGCGAGTAGCGCAAGCCAAGGGGCTGAAACAAGACGCGCGCATCGTCGCGATGTCCAACTCGGCCGCAAGGAGTTTGGGGGGTAACCATGGCGGCATTGACCAATCTGCTGGATCTGGAACCCGCTGCGCTTATTCGCTGGTGCGGCGACCTTGGCGAGCAGCCATTTCGCGCGAAGCAGTTGCAGCGCTGGATACATCAATTCGGTGAGGCCGACTTCGATGCGATGACCGACCTCGCCAAATCCTTGCGCGAAAAGCTGAAGCTTCACGCAACGGTAACTGCGCCAGCGAT
>JBIKUP010000228.1:0-3541 GCA_044347535.1 Burkholderiaceae bacterium | reverse complement strand
ACTCAGTAAACGCTGACGCCTCTGCGATGTGCTGTCCACCGGGCGGGTGTGATGCCCGTAGCAGTGCTTGGCAGTATCTGGCGCTTTGGCAAAGCCGCTTGATGCGCTCTATTCCGGACGCACGCTTGATGATCTGCGTTGGTGAAACTGATGCGCTGTCTGCGCCGAATTGGCTATGCGGGTCTCAGGGCAGCGTACTGCTTATGAAACTTGGGTGGCCTGTGACTGAGGCAATACCATCGATCGTCATGCCACTTGGCTCTACTCGATGAGACACGCTGATCGTGGCGAGAGTTTGGTTTCATTAATGCTGGCGCTATCGCTATCGCTGGGCATCGTTTTATCGGCAATCCATCTCACCGTACAGGCAGAGTTATTGCACCAACGTGCAAGACAACTTTTGCTGTTAGAGGATCAAGCTCATCAAGTCATCGAACTGATTGAGCGCTTGCTACAACAAGCGGGTTATGTGGATGTTGTTAAGCCGATGTCGGTACAGGCTGCTCGTCCAATTGAAGGTGCAATTGATGGAACGGATAACGCGATCGTATCTGGCAATGCCCAGGGGAGCATAGTGACAGCCAAGTCGGTATCGCAGGCGAGTGACCTGTTGCTGATTCACCTTCGAGGAGATGACACGGGTAGGGTGATTAACTGCGCAGGATTTCCTATTCCTGTAGCAGTGGGGCCGAATGATTTTGCCGGACGCAGCGTCTTTTATGTGGGCTTGGATCCAGCCAATGAGCCAGAGTTGCGCTGTTACTTTCGCGGATCATCGCAGTGGTCTTCACAAGCCCTAGCAAGTGGGGTTCTGACGTTTCAGATACGTTTTGGGCTTGATACAGACAATGATGGTTTGCCAAATCTTTTCGTTAGTGCATCGCAGTTATCCGACATCACCGCTCATCAAGCATCATCTGAACTCTCGCCGCGTACACGAATTGTTGCGCTTCATATTGCTTTGCTGATGCGTTCCACTCAGCGCCTTACTTCATCAGTGGTTGCTAAGCCATTTCTATTATTCGGGTGGAAGCCCGATGCATGCGTCAATGACCCTGGCGTGGATGAGCAGGTTCTACCCAGTCAGCTCAAGCCCAATCGGCTGTATCGGCAGTTCGATAAAGTGATTTTCCTGAACAATAGCCTGCGCCCAGACGCATGAGACCGGACGCATGAGCCTCTTGCCATCAGCCTTGGCAAGCGCGATGGTGATGCTGCTGGCCAGTGCATCAGCACAGATCATACGAGATGCGGCCTTGTCGCAAGCGCAATGGGAGCAGCAGCAACAAGCTATGTCACGCGCAGAGCTGCGGTTGATGCAGACAGCGGCAGGCTTATTGAAATCTGTTGATGAGCAACCCGGAATCGAGTCTGGTTTAGAACAAGAGGTGCTTATCGAGCAGCTGGCTGTATCGCAGTCCGCAGAGCTGAGTGATCTGCCACTAAGTGTTTTTCGTATTAGTGCCGTTGGGCGCGCGGCACAACTGAGCGTTCGGCTTGAAGCTGACTATGCGATGGACGCTTGTGATGGGGGCAGCGAAGAAAATGAAAATCAAGATCAAGCGATCACTTGTACACCCAGAATTCGACGCATCGCTTGGCGGCGCTTGGAAAACTGAGTCGCCACTATGTACTTCTCAAATCAGCTTCATCATCAGCATCGCCAGCATCGCCAGCATAAGAGGCATCGGAATACTCATCCTGCACGCAAGACCTGTCATCACATTAATCGTCATCCGGCCGGATTCACCCTGTTGGAGCTACTGTTGACATCGTGCATTGTCACTGCGCTTACGGTAGGTACGCTGGCATCATTTGCCCCGGTGCTCGACAGGATGCGCGTCATCAGTTTGGTTGCAGACTTTCATTCAGCGCTTGGTCGGGCCCGACATGAAGCGGTAAGACGTGGGCGGCGTGTTGATGTACTGCCCTTGGCCGCGGGTGACTGGCGCTCGGGGTGGTGCGTTGCCATTGATATCAACAATAATCAACGCATCGACGCTGGTGAACTAGTACTACATCGTGGTGCTACGGCGCTGCCGGCTGGTGTGGAAATCACCCCACGTATGACGGATAGCAAACGGACTTACCTTGCCTTTGATCCTAGTGGACGGCCACGTACGGCGGCGAGCGCCTCTGTACCGCAATATGGATCGGTATTGTTTCGGCTGGGTGAGCAAAGGCGCAAGCTGGTCATCGGATTTCTTGGGCGCGTTCGTGTCTGTGATCCGGATCGCGATGGTGCCGCTTGCTAAAATGGCGTGAATTCGTAATCACCATCCCCGTGAAAATTCTCAACGACACCGATGGCATGCGCGCCGCACTGGCGCAGGCCGCCAGGGCGCTGTACAGCGCGACCCCCAATCCCCGGGTGGGCTGCGTCATCGTGCGCGATGGTGATGTATTGGCCGAGGGGCACACCCAACCCACAGGTTTCGCCCATGCGGAGGCGCATGCGCTGCATCATGCCCAGCAGCAGGGTGTGGATGTGCGCGGAGCCACGGTGTATGTCTCCCTGGAGCCGTGTAGTCATCATGGTCGTACACCACCGTGCGCCGATGCGCTTATCACCGCCGGTATTGCGCGCGTAGTGGTTGCAATTGAAGACCCTAACCCCTTGGTGGCAGGGCAGGGTTTAGCGAAGCTGCGTGCAGCGGGTATTACCATTGAACTCGGCGTGCTGGCCGAAGAAGCGCGCGAGATGAATCGTGGTTTCTTGCACCGTATGCAGCATGGCAGACCATGGGTGCGCATGAAG
Source organism: Burkholderiaceae bacterium (assembly GCA_044347535.1). Taxonomy (GTDB): domain Bacteria; phylum Pseudomonadota; class Gammaproteobacteria; order Burkholderiales; family Burkholderiaceae_D; genus Pernthalerella. The sequence continues at coordinate 783 of JBIKUP010000228.1, read as the reverse complement.
ATCGCTGCTAGTCTGGATGGCGGCACTGCTTTGCAGAATGGCGAAAGTCAGTGGATTACCTCCACACAGGCACGCGATGATGGCCATGCCTGGCGCGCAAGAGCATGTGCTGTACTGACTGGCATCGGTACGGTGCAGCAAGACGACCCACAATTGAATGTGCGAGCGGTTGAGACGCCACGGCAACCGCGTCGTATTGTGGTGGATAGCCATCTGGAGATCTCGCCGCAGGCGAAGATACTGCAGGGAGCAGCTAGTTGGATATTCAATGCCGTGGAAGGCGGCGCGAATGCAGATCAACTACGCGCCGACGGTCATGAGTTGATCTCTTTACCTGACGATAGTGGCAAGGTTGATTTGCACGCCCTGATGAATGAGCTGGGTCGGCGTGAGATCAATGAGTTACATGTCGAGGCTGGTTTCAAGCTGAATGGGTCCTTGCTGCGCGCTGGCGTGGTGGATGAGTTATTGCTTTATCTTGCGCCGTGCTTACTAGGCCCGGCACAAGGCTTGGCGCGCTTGCCCGTACTTGAGCATTTGTCGGATCGGTTGGCCTTCCGTTTTCATGATGTCGAGCAAGTAGGGCCGGATTTACGCATACGTGTCATGCGCTCAACACCCTGACCAATTTTTGGAGAACTATGTTTACAGGTATCGTCGCGGCGGTTGGCCGTATTAGCGCTATCACGCCGTTAGGGGCCGGGCCGGATGCAGGTGTGCGTCTGACGGTGCATGCGGGTGGTCTGCCGCTACAAGATGTTGCGCTTGGCGACTCGATTGCTA
>JBIKUP010000008.1:0-13111 GCA_044347535.1 Burkholderiaceae bacterium | reverse complement strand
ACCGGTGTTCCCTTTCTCGACCATATGCTCGATCAGATCGCGCGTCATGGCCTGATTGACCTCGACATCAGTGCTAAAGGGGATCTTCATATTGATGCCCACCACACGGTCGAGGATGTCGGCATAACGCTCGGGCAGGCAGTTGCTAAAGCCATCGGCGACAAGAAGGGTATCCGGCGTTACGGCCATGCGTATGTGCCGCTCGACGAGGCCTTATCGCGCGTGGTGATTGATTTCTCCGGCCGGCCCGGGCTCGAGTTGCATGTGCCCTTTACGCGCGCCATGATCGGGCAATTCGATGTCGATCTGACGCATGAGTTCTTCCAGGGCTTCGTCAACCACGCGCTGGTGACCCTGCATATCGACAATCTGCGCGGCGACAACGCGCACCATCAGTGCGAAACCGTATTCAAGGCGTTTGGCCGAGCGTTGCGCATGGCGGCCGAGCTGGATGCGCGCGCCGCTGGCACGATTCCGTCCACCAAGGGCAGTCTCTGATCCATCTCTCGGCATCGGGCCAGAGCGTTGGTTCGCTGACTCCACCATGAACAGGATCGTCGTTGTTGATTACGGGATGGGCAATCTGCGCTCTGTGGCGCAGGCCTTGATGCGGGTTGCGCCGGAAGCCGAGGTCAGCGTCAGCGGCGATCCGCAAGCAATCCGCGCTGCCGACCGTGTTGTTTTGCCGGGTCAGGGCGCGATGCCTGATTGCATGCGCTCCTTGCGCGAGTCTGGCCTGCTGGAGGCCTTGCTTGAAGCTGCACAGTCCAAACCGCTGCTTGGCGTGTGCGTGGGCGAGCAGATGATGTTCGACTGGAGCGAGGAAGGCGACGCGCACTGCTTGTCGCTAATGCCCGGACGGGTGATCCGTTTTCAGCTAAATGAGCGGTTGCAGTCAGATGGCTCGCGCTACAAGGTGCCGCAGATGGGCTGGAACCGGGTTCGGCAGAGAAGTGCGCACCCGCTCTGGGCAGAGGTGCCGGACGAAAGCTACTTTTACTTCGTCCACAGCTACTATGCTGTGCCGGAAAATCCTGCACATGTTTTCGGCGAGACAGACTACGGTGTGACGTTTTGCTGCGCGGCTGGTCGCGATAATATATTTGCTACGCAATTCCACCCTGAAAAAAGCGCAGCCGCTGGTTTGCAGTTGTATAAAAATTTTGTACATTGGAACCCTTAGAACTTATCTCGTTAGGCCGCTTGTGGCGTTGGCAGCACCCTTGCCGACTGTGTTGTACTGTCTGAGGTGCTGCCGCCTAGCCATCGATCTAACGAGACAGGTTCTGAGTGCCGACGATGAGTGTCGGCTTAGGCACCCGCTCCGACTATCCAACCAGCTCTTTCGAATCTCTTAACTGCCGTCATGCTGCTGATACCTGCTATCGATCTCAAGGATGGCCACTGCGTGCGCCTTAAACAAGGTGACATGGACCAGGCCACTGTGTTCTCAGATGACCCTGCAAAAATGGCGCGCCACTGGCTAGAGCAGGGTGCGCGGCGCCTGCATCTCGTCGATCTGAACGGCGCGTTTGCCGGCAAGCCGAAAAATGAGCCGGCCATCAAGTCGATTCTTGCCGCGGTGCGCGAATATGCGGAAGAGTTTGATATCGAAGAGATTCCGGTACAACTCGGCGGCGGTATCCGCGACCTCGACACCATCGAGCGTTTTCTGGATGACGGAATCTCCTACGTGATCATCGGTACCGCTGCTGTGAAGAACCCCGGCTTCTTGCATGATGCCTGTGGTGCATTCCCTGGCCAGATTATCGTCGGCCTGGATGCCAAGGATGGCAAGGTCGCCACTGATGGCTGGAGCAAGCTATCTGGCCATGAGGTGATCGATCTGGCGAAAAAATTTGAAGACTACGGCTGCGAAGCGATTGTCTATACCGATATCGGCCGCGATGGCATGATGAAAGGCGTGAATATCGATGCCACCGTCAAGCTGGCACAAAGCATGACCATCCCGGTGATAGCGTCTGGTGGTGTGCACACCATTACCGATGTCGAGGCATTGTGCGCGGTACAAGATGAGGGCATCGAGGGCGTGATCTGCGGACGTTCCATATACGAGGGCACGCTCGACCTGCGCACGGCTCAAGAGCTTGCCGACGTGCTATCTGACGAGCGAGACGCCGACTGACATGACCCTCGCAAAACGCATCATCCCCTGCCTGGATGTCACCGCAGGGCGGGTGGTGAAAGGCGTGAATTTCGTCGAACTGCGCGACGCCGGTGATCCGGTAGAGATTGCGCGCCGCTATGACCAGCAAGGCGCTGACGAAATTACCTTTCTCGATATCACCGCGTCATCCGACGACCGCGACTTGATTCTTCATATCATTGAAGCGGTGGCCTCGCAGGTATTCATCCCGCTCACCGTCGGCGGTGGTGTGCGCCAGGTCGACGATGTACGCCGCTTGCTGAATGCGGGTGCGGATAAAGTCAGCATCAACACATCGGCAGTGACCAACCCGCAATTAGTGGCAGATGCAGCCGGCAAGTACGGATCACAATGCATCGTGGTGGCGATTGACGCCAAGCGCGCCCCCGGCGGTCATTGGGAGGTATTCACGCATGGTGGTCGCAAGGCGACGGGCCTTGACGCGGTTGAGTGGGCACGCAAGATGGAATCGCTGGGCGCTGGTGAAATCCTTCTGACCAGCATGGATCGCGATGGCACGCAGGATGGTTTTGATCTGCCTTTGACGCGCGCTGTTTCCGACGCGGTGGGAATCCCCGTCATTGCCTCGGGTGGTGTGGGTGGTCTGCAGGATTTGGCCGATGGTGTTACTCAGGGTCGCGCCGATGCCGTGCTGGCCGCTAGTATTTTTCATTACGGGCTACACACCGTGAAAGAGGCCAAAGCGTACATGGCGTCGCAAGGTATCCCGATGAGGCTTGCATGATGACGCAGACCGATTGGCTGGATCGTATCAAGTGGGACCAAAATGGTCTGATACCCGTGATTGCACAAGAGCAGGGTAGCAATCAAATACTGATGGTGGCTTGGATGAACCGCGAGTCACTGACGCGCACGGTGGCGTGCGGACAAGCGGTGTACTGGAGCCGATCTCGCAACAAGTTGTGGCACAAGGGCGAGGAGTCCGGTCACTTCCAGAAAGTGCATCAGATTCGTCTGGATTGCGATGATGATGTGTTACTGCTTCAGGTAGAGCAGGTCGGGGGCATGGCCTGTCATACCGGTAGACATAGCTGTTTTTTCCATGAGCTACAGAGCAACGATGGTGCAATGGGCTGGGTCGAGGTAGAGCCGGTCTTGAAAAATCCGGATGACATCTACAAGAAATGAAATGAACGATACCCTGCAACGCCTGGCGCAAATCATTGAGACAAGAAAACCCGCAGCAGGGGGTGATCCCGAAAGCTCTTATGTCGCACGCTTGTTTGCCAAGGGTGATGATGCGATTCTGAAAAAAATAGGTGAAGAGGCGACTGAGGCGGTCATGGCGGCCAAGGATGTTCGGCAGGGTGCCGATCCGAACAAGCTGGTGTACGAGTGTGCCGATCTTTGGTTTCACTCGCTGATCATGCTGTCGCAGTTCAACCTGACGCCGCAGCAGGTGATCGATGAGTTAGCGCGGCGTGAAGGCGTTTCGGGTATCGAAGAAAAGGCTAACCGCAAGCTGCAAAATCGCGAGCGAGACGAGGCCGGCAAATAAGCCCATCATTCGTGGTTGGGCAGCAGCGAACAACGCCTTTCAATCGATTGCTGCGCAATATCGGGGAGATATTTTGGATAACTGTATTTTTTGCAAGATTGTTGCTGGCACGATCCCATCGAAAAAGGTATTCGAGGACGAGGATCTGATTGTTTTTCACGATATCAATCCTGCTGCGCCCATGCACCTGCTGATGGTGCCGCGAGAGCATATTGCGACCTTGGCGGATAGTGATGATCGTCATCAGGCGTTGTTGGGTAAAATGCTGCTCATCGCCTCTAAACTGGCAAAGGAACATGGCGGTGGGTACCAAAACGGCGCAGACGGTCCGACAGGGGGCTTTAAAACCCTGATCAACACCGGTCCTGACGGCGGTCAGGAGGTGTACCATTTACACTTTCACCTGATGGGCGGTCCTCGCCCTTGGTCTGGACAGCGCTGATTCGGTGTAAACAGAAGTTGACGGCTTGAAAGTCGCTAGGAGATTGCAATGGGTTCGTTCAGTATTTGGCACTGGGTCATCGTACTGGTCATCGTAATGTTGGTGTTTGGCACTAAGAAGCTGGGCAACATTGGCGGTGATTTGGGTAAGGCGGTCAAGGGTTTCAAAGATGGTGTGAAGGGTTCTGAAGAACCGGCCGCGCCTGCGCAGCAGGTTGCCGACAAGTCCACTATCGATGTCGAAGCCAAGGAAAAAGCCAAGAGCTGATCCTGCCTATCCCGGCGGGCTGATTCTGCTCGCCGCGCCTGCCTGGTTCCTCGCCCGTCATGATTGACCTCGGTCTCTCCAAAATCGCCCTCATCGGTGCGGTCGCTCTCGTTGTGATCGGTCCGGAGAAGCTGCCGGCTGTCGCTCGCATGGCGGGTACCTTGTTTGGTCGCGCGCAGCGCTACATCAATAATGTCAAGGCTGAGGTCAACCGCGAGATGCAAATGGAAGAGCTGCAAAAAATGCAGAGCAATTTCCTTGACGCGGCAACCAAGCTCAACTCGACGATTACTTCAGAGGCGTCCGAGGTTCGCAAAGAGGTCGATGAAGCGGGTAAAGAGTTATCGGATTCGCTCAACGAAGCGCATCAATCCTTTGATGACTCCTACAATTCCAGCCCCAGTGTTCCTGCTTTGTGGGAATTCGATGCCAAGCGCCGTGAGTTTCGGCGTAAGCGTATGTCACACACCAGCATGCTGCCACTTTGGTACAAACGACAGCATGGTCTGAAGACCCGTGTTCAGTCAGGCGCGGCGCGGGTTGCTCGGTATCGTCCGGCTTCGGGCAAGAGCGTTAAGTTTTTCCACTAAGCCTATGTCCGACGACAAGTCTTCAGGTATTCAGGAAACCTTCATCTCCCACTTGGTCGAGCTGCGTACCCGCTTGGTGCGCGCCTCAGCGGTGGTGCTCGTGGTCTTCATTGTCTTGTTCACGGTTTGGCCCGGCGCATCAGTGCTCTACGACTTCATGGCGCAGCCCATGCTGCATGCATTGCCCGAGGGTTCGAAAATGATTGCCACCGGCGTTATCACGCCATTCATGGTTCCCATGAAAATCACCATGGTGGCGGCGTTACTGATCTCTTTACCTTGGGTGCTGTATCAGGCTTGGGCTTTTGTTGCGCCTGGTTTGTACATGCACGAGAAACGCTTGGTAGCACCACTGATTATTTCGTCGACGGTCTTGTTTATCCTTGGCGTGGCTTTCTGCTACTACCTCGTGTTTGGCACGGTGTTCAAATTCATTAGTGACTTCGCGCCGAAATCTATCTCGGTTGCACCGGATATCGAGAACTATCTCGATTTCGTTCTGATGATGTGCCTTGCGTTCGGCTTAACCTTTGAGGTGCCGGTAGTTGTGATTGTGCTGGTGCGGATGGGGATTGTCTCTGTCGAAAAGCTCAAGGCGATCAGGTCGTATGTGATTGTTGGCGCATTTGTGATTGCTGCTATCGTGACGCCACCCGATATCATGAGCCAGTTGTTCCTTGCGGTTCCTCTGTGCCTTTTGTACGAGGTCGGAATATTGCTTGCGCCCCTGTTTGCGAAAGCGACGCAGGCGCCCGAAGAATCAACCGAATCTTCCTGATTCCGGATTCACGCCTTTAATGATGGTTAGCGAGTATGCTGGCCAGCCAATCAAGCTAGCCGATTGAAACCTGTGCTGTCGGAATTGTTTTGATGGGTGCGGCAGCGCATCTGATCACCGACGCTTCAGCGGCGTAACCGATGCAGGCGATCAGTACCTTACTCGCCCTCTTGCATTGGCCGTTGTTTTATTCTCGGTCGTTTGCCGACCACGACACTGAGTTCGGTCTTTGTCGATTTGCGCAGTACTGTAAGGGCAACCTTCTCGCCTGGTGTTAGTTGTGCAACCAGATTTAGCATCGACACTGTATCAGAGACCGGCTTTTCACCCACCGACAACAAGATGTCGCCCGGCTTGATACCCGCCTTGTCGGCCGGGCCGCCTCTGAGTACGCCGGCGATAATGGTGCCTGAGGCTTTTTGTAGGCCAAAGCTCTCGGCTAACTCAGGCGTAATGTCTTGTGGTTCGACCCCGATCCAGCCACGTACGACCTGACCGTTCTTAATGATCGCTTCCATCACGTTTTTTACTGTCGTGACCGGAATCGCGAATCCAATCCCCAGTGAACCGCCGCTACGTGAGTAGATCGCGGTATTGATGCCGAGCAGATGGCCGTCGGTGTCGATTAGTGCGCCACCGGAGTTACCGGGGTTGATCGCAGCATCTGTCTGAATGAAGTTTTCAAAGGTGTTGATGCCAAGATGATTGCGGCCAAGTGCAGACACAATGCCCATGGTCACGGTTTGACCTACCCCGAATGGATTACCAATTGCCAGCACCACATCGCCGACTTTGATGTTGTCGAGTTTTGCGAGGGCGATTGCGGGTAGATTAGTCAAGTCGACCTTGACGACGGCGAGATCAGTCTCAGGGTCAGTGCCGACCAGTTTGCCTTTGACTTTACGACCATCCGCCAGCGCGATTTCGATCTCTTCCGCTGATTCGATCACATGGTTGTTCGTGAGTATGTAGCCATCTGGGCTGATGATGACGCCAGAGCCGAGACTGAACTGGCGCTCATCGGGGGCGCCGAGGTTGTCACCGAAGAAGCGACGAAAGAATGGGTCGTTGTCGAATGGATGAGGTGACTGTCTTCCGGCCTTGGTGGTGTAGATATTGACCACCGTCGGCATCGCCCGTTGCGAGGCGGCGCGGTAGCTATTCTGCAGTGTCGTGCCAGAGCCGTCAGCCTCGCGCACCGCAATGGTCGTCGAGATCAGTTGTCCACCACCTGACGAGCGGCCAAGCCACTCCGGTTTCAAGGTCGCTACAATGAACCATAGCGCGAGCGCGACGGTGACAGTTTGCGCGAACAACAACCACAGACGACGCATGACAGATCAGGAAATAATGGATACGAGCAAACGAGGCTTGGAGCGGGAATCGTTAACGAAGCATCTCGCCGAGACGCTGGATATTAACCGGTTTCGCGACTACTGCCCAAATGGATTGCAAGTTGAGGGCAAGTCACATATTCGCCGTCTGGTGACAGGCGTTACCGCTAGCCTGGCATTGTTGGACGCAGCGATTGAGATCAACGCAGACGCGGTTCTGGTACACCATGGTTATTTTTGGCGTGGTGAGGACCCGCGGGTGGTTGGCAATCGACGTCTTCGGCTAAAGCGCTTGCTTGATCATGAATTAAATCTCTATGCCTTCCACCTGCCGCTGGATGCTCACCCAGCACTCGGCAACAATGCGCAACTGGGCGCGCGTCTCGGCTTCGAGGCTGCGGGTCGCTTCGGCGAGCAAGATTTGGGTTGGTATGGCAACTGCGCTGCCCAAACCGTCGCTGAATTGGTGGAGGTAGTGGAGCGTGTGTTGGGGCGGCAGCCGCAACTGATTGGTGATCCAGCGCAGCGGGTTACTCGCGTGGCCTGGTGCACGGGCGCTGCACAAAATGCTTTCGAGCAGGCGATTGATGCCGGTGCGAGCGTTTATCTGAGTGGAGAGATTTCAGAGCAAACGGTGCATCTTGCGCGCGAGTCGGGTGTTGCTTACCTCGCATGCGGCCATCATGCCACTGAGCGTTTTGGTGTGCAGGCGCTCGGTGACTATCTGTCTAGTCGCTTTGGCATTGATCATCAGTTTATTGATATCGCGAACCCGGTGTGAAAATTTGTTAGTTCGGGTGTTCGGAACTCAGCGCTTGCAATCTCCACCGAGAAAGCGTTTGTTCAACTGTCCCAAGTATTCAAAATGTCAGCGTTTGGCTTGCCAAGGCCGTGCAGAGTGATGGTCGTCGAAGATGATCCCGTGACACGACGTCTGCTCTGTCGCGCCATTGAGCGCGAACCGTCTCTGATTCTTTGCTCCGCCGTTGGTACCGTGCGTGAGGCACGAGAGTATCTGGCGCAGTGTCCTATCGATTTATTGCTGACCGATCTTGGATTGCCCGACGGATCAGGTGTCAGCGTGATTCGGGATTGTCGCCATCTAAGGCCGCGCGCCGATATCTTGGTGATCACCATGTCGAGCGAAGAGGAGCAGATACTTGCTTGCATCAAGGCGGGGGCCGCCGGATATGTACTTAAAGAGTCGGTGCAATTGAACATCCTGGACGCGATTGTGGATTTGCGGGCGGGCGGCTCACCGATCAGCCCAACGATCGCGCGTAAGGTATTGACCCGTATGCGCGGTGATGTCGGTGATGTCGGTGATGATGTTGGCCCAAGCGAGGCCGAATCGGCTTTGTTGACGCGGCGAGAGTTCTCTATTCTGGATTCCATCTCGCGCGGGGGTAGTTATGCGAAAGTGGCTGAAGCGCTCGGTTTATCCATTGGTACGGTACAAACCCACATCAAAAACATTTACGCCAAGTTGGGCGTTCACTCGCGCACCGAGGCGATTATTGAAGCGCAGCGACTCGGTTTAATCCCATTTCAACCCCGACGGACCTGACCTATTCAGACCCATTGCCTTGGCTAAGTCAGACTATTTCATTTGCTAATTCGACAAGTCAGGCAATCGCTTTTCTCGCTCGATCGCTTGAGCAAAGCGCACACCGGATGAGGTTGTCGGACTAGCAATTATATGCGGGCGCTTTCAATGCGAATTGCGTTCCTTACGGTTCATTCTCGGCTCCGATATAATGGAAGGTTGCTGGAAGTTCCCTTGGACGCCAGATCGGCCGTCTAGTGCCTTTGATGCGATGGATTCTCTGCGGTGAGTAAGTTCCGCGTTGAATTTCGCGACGAATTTGAAGCATTTTGATTTGCAATTTCTTTGATTGGGGTTGTCATGAGTGACGAGAATCAAGTCGACTCGAGCCGGCGCGGCCTTTTGGTTGCGACCGCTGCGGCGGGAGGCATTGCTGGCGTAGCAGGTGCTGGTGCTTTCGTGGCCACATTCGAGCCATCTGAGCGTGCGAAAGCGGCTGGAGCGCCAGTCGAGGTTGACGTGGCTGATTTGAAGCCGGGCGAGATGAGAACGGTTGAATGGCGCGGTAAGCCAGTTTGGGTTTTGCGTCGCACACCGGAAATGGTGGCTTCTTTGCAAAAAACCGGCGGCGACCTTGCTGATCCGAAATCAGAGCGTAACGCCGACGATTTAACGCCCGAGTATGCGCGCAATGAGCACCGCTCGATCAAGCCCGAGTTTTTGGTCGCTGTCGGCATCTGCAGTCACCTGGGCTGCTCGCCATCGCCGAAACTTGAATCCGGGGCGCAGCCATCGCTATCGAGCGATTGGCAGGGCGGGTTCTTGTGCCCTTGCCACGGTTCGACGTTTGATCTTGCCGGGCGAGTGTTCAAGAACAAACCTGCCCCTGATAACTTGCAGGTTCCACGTCACATGTACACCAGCGATTCCCGCATCGTGATCGGCAAAGACGAGAAAGGCGAGGCCTAAAAATGGCGTTTCATGAAACCAAATTGCCGGCTGACGCGCCGGTCGCGCAAAAGGCGCTGTCCTGGGTCGATGATCGCTTCCCGCTCACCAAGCTGTGGAACGATCAATGGGGCAAGTACTATGCTCCAAAGAACTTCAATTTCTTCTACCTGTTTGGTTCGCTTGCAGCGTTGGTGCTGGTGATCCAGATTGTGACCGGGATTTTCTTGGTCATGAACTACAAGCCGGACGCCAACCTTGCTTTCGCATCGGTTGAGTACATCATGCGCGAAGTGCCGTGGGGCTGGTTGGTGCGCTACATGCATTCCACCGGCGCATCCGCATTCTTTATCGTGGTGTATTTGCATATGACACGCGCCCTGTTGTACGGCTCGTATCGCAAGCCACGTGAATTGATCTGGCTGTTTGGTGTGGGTATTTTCCTGTGCCTGATGGCCGAGGCCTTCTTCGGCTATCTGCTGCCATGGGGCCAGATGTCGTATTGGGGCGCTCAGGTGATCGTCAACCTGTTCGGTGCCATCCCGTTCATCGGCCCTGATTTGTCGCTGTGGATTCGTGGCGATTATGTTGTGTCAGATGCTACGCTGAACCGCTTTTTTGCTTTCCATGTCATCGCGATCCCCTTGGTGCTGCTCGGCTTGGTTGTGGCGCATTTGATCGCGTTGCACGAAGTTGGCTCGAATAATCCTGACGGTGTTGAGGTCAAGGAAAACCTAGGTCCCGATGGCCATGGTGTCGACACCATTCCCTCGCACCCCTACTACACCACCAAGGATATTTTTGGTGTTTCCTGCTTCCTCTTCATTTTCAGTGCAGTCGTATTCTATGCACCGGAGTTTGGCGGCTATTTCCTTGAGTACAACAACTTCATTCCAGCAGATCCGCTGAAAACCCCTGCGCACATCGCGCCGGTTTGGTACTTCACACCGTTTTATTCGATTCTGCGTGCTACGACGTCTCAGTTCATGTACGCATTGATCATCGGTGTGCTCGCGTATGGTGCCTTGATCGCGTTGAAAACCCAATTACCATCGCGCCAGAAACAAGCGGCAATGGGCATTGCGGTGGTAACCGCGATTTTGATGCTGGTATTCGACGCAAAATTTTGGGGTGTTGTGCTGATGGGTGTGTCGGTGCTGATTATCGCGCTCATGCCCTGGATTGATCACTCGCCTGCTAAGTCGATTCGGTATCGTCCTGATTGGCATAAGTGGGTCTACATCGTATTCGGGATTTCGTTCCTGATTTTGGGCTATCTGGGTGTTCAAGCGCCAACGGCTGGCCGCACGCTGATGGCCCAGATCTGTACCGTGATCTACTTTGGTTTCTTCATGCTGATGCCTTGGTGGAGCAAGATGGGCGAATTTAAACCAGTGCCTACTCGTGTGAACTTCAAGCCGCACTGAGCCGTAAAGGAAAAACAATGAAACTCATGAAGAAATTGCTCATCGTGCTGGCGTTGCTTCCTTTGCTATCGCAAGCTTCAGAAGGCGGCTTCCCTCTCGATCACGCGCCGGACCGCTCGCGTCAACTGCCTGCTTTGCAGAACGGTGCTCGACTGTTCGTCAACTATTGCCTGAACTGCCATGCGGCATCGCTGGTGCGTTACAACCGTTTGCGCGATATCGGCCTGTCGGAACAGCAAATCCGCGAGAATCTGCTGTTCACCAGCGACAAAGTCGGCGACCTGATGAAGACCGCGATGAATGAGAAGGATGCCAAGGCTTGGTTCGGCGCCGTGCCACCAGATCTTTCGGTACTGGTTCGTGCGAAGTCGTCTTCTGAGGGCTCCGGTGCTGACTACGTTTACACCTATTTGCGTACCTACTATCAAGACGATAGCCGCGCGACTGGTTGGAACAACTTGGTTTATCCGAACGTCGGTATGCCGCATGTCCTCTGGGAGCTGCAAGGCGTGCGCAAGGCCAAATTTGTCGAAGAAAAAGACCCGCATGAAGCGGGAAAAACTGTTCACCGGTTCGCCGGTTTCCAACAAGTTACTCCGGGCAAGTTGAGCCAGTACGAGTTCGATTCTCAAATCGGCGATCTGGTTGCGTTCATGGATTGGATGTCCGAGCCGGTTAAGTCAAAACGGCAGGCAATCGGTTTCTGGGTATTGCTGCTACTGGCCTTGCTGGTACTGCTGACCTGGCGATTGAATGCGTCGTTCTGGAGAGAGGTCAAGTAAGCAGTTCCGCGCGTCCCGCCGCGACCGCTGATCGAACTATTCAGTGGCGGACAGTGCGGAGTATCCCAACGCAGGGTGAGGCGGTTGCCGTCTCACCCTTTTGTTTCAAGGAACAGTAATCATGATGGTTCTTTACTCGGGTACAACCTGCCCGTTCTCGCAACGTTGCCGCCTGGTGCTCTTCGAGAAGGGCATGGATTTCGAGATTCGCGACGTCGATCTGTTCAACAAGCCAGAAGATATTTCGACCATGAACCCGTATGGCCAGGTGCCGATTCTGGTCGAGCGCGAGCTTGTGCTGTACGAGTCAAACATCATCAATGAATACATCGACGAGCGTTTTCCGCATCCCCAGTTGATGCCCGCTGATCCGCTGATGCGTGCCCGTGCGCGTCTGATGTTGTTCAATTTCGAGAAAGAGCTTTTCGTTCACGTCCATACCCTGGAAAACGAGAAGTCTCGTGCCGCTGAGAAGGCCCACGAGAAGGCACGGCAAGAGATTCGCGATCGCCTGACCCAATTGGCACCCTTGTTCTTGAAGAACAAGTACATGCTGGGTGAAGAGTTCTCGATGCTTGACGTCGCAATCGCTCCGCTGTTGTGGCGTTTGGACTACTACGGTATCGATTTGTCGAAGACGGCGGCGCCTTTGCTGAAGTATGCTGAGCGCATTTTCTCCCGACCGGCTTATATCGAAGCGCTGACGCCTTCCGAGAAGGTGATGCGCCGCTAACCAATGCCGCTTCACTGGCAATGAGCGAAACCTCTACCAAGCCCTATCTACTCCGTGCGCTGTATGAGTGGTGCACGGATAATGGCTTCACGCCTTATATTGTGGTCGCTGTCGATGCGTACACGCGGGTCCCGATGGAGTTCGTGAAGAACGGTGAGATCGTGCTGAACATCAGCTTCGAGGCCACCGGTAATCTGAAGATGGACAATGATCTGATCATGTTCAAGGCCAGATTCGGTGGTATATCTCGAGAGATAGAAATCCCCGTAGATAATGTCAGCGCCATTTACGCCCGTGAGAACGGGCAGGGCATGGCGTTTGAGGTGAAGCGCGGTGAAGGAGCTGGCGACGGCAAAAAGTCGAGCGAACCAAGCGCCAGGGTCACCCCAACCAAGGCAAGGCCGCTGACGGCAGTTACTCCGCCATCGAGCGACGACACAGACCACGGGGGTGACGAGCCACCGCCAAAAAACGGCGGGAGGCCGAGGCTTACCAGAATCAAATAACGTATAATGCTGGCCGTTGCCGGCTTAGCTCATCTGGTAGAGCACTTGATTTGTAATCATGGGGTGGCGGGT
>JBIKUP010000227.1:0-3549 GCA_044347535.1 Burkholderiaceae bacterium | reverse complement strand
AACGCAAGCGTTGCGCGAAGGTGCATCGGATATTCATATTGAGCCCTTTGAGCAAATCTCGATCGTACGCTTTCGGATTGATGGCCGGCTACGCGATGTAGTGCGCCCCAAAAAAGGTATACACGCCGCCTTGATCTCGCGTATCAAGATCATGTCGCAGCTGGATATTGCCGAGAAGCGTCTGCCACAAGATGGTCGCATCACATTGCGTGTAGGTGGCAAGGCGGTGGATGTACGTGTCTCCACCCTACCTACTGGCCACGGTGAGCGTGCGGTGCTGCGTCTGCTGGATAAAGAAGGCGGGCGCATGGATTTGCAACAGCTTGGGATGAGCGACAGAACTCGCACGCAGTTTGATCAGCTGATCTCACAACCGCATGGCATTGTGTTGGTGACCGGGCCAACCGGCTCGGGTAAAACCACTACACTGTATGCGGCGCTCACTCAGCTCAACACACCCACCACCAACGTACTGACCGTAGAAGATCCGATCGAGTACGAGCTGCCCGGCGTCGGCCAGACCCAGGTCAATGCGCGTATCGACATGAGTTTTGCTAAAGCGCTGCGCGCTATTCTTCGGCAAGACCCGGATGTCATCATGATTGGCGAGATCCGCGATCTCGAAACCGCGCAGATTGCTGTACAGGCCTCACTCACCGGCCACTTAGTGCTGGCTACCTTGCACACGAATGATGCCCCAGCCGCCATCACGCGCTTGCTGGATATGGGGATCGAGCCGTTTTTGTTATCGTCCTCATTAATCGGCGTGCTGGCACAAAGACTGGTACGCAAACTGTGCCCGCATTGCAAGCGCTTTGATGGCAGTCAATGGCACGAGGTCGGTTGCGATAAATGTGCGCAAACCGGTTATCACGGCCGAGTCGGTATCTATGAACTACTGCTCACCACCGATCAGATTCGTGCACAGATTCACGACCGCGCCTCCGAAGCGCGTATTCGCGATACCGCACTGCGCGACGGTATGCGCACCATGCACGAAGACGGCGAGCGCTGGGTGCGCGATGGGACAACCACCGAAGCCGAGCTGCTCAGGGTCACCAAGGAGTAATGCGTGCCCGCCTTTCGTTACGAAGCCGTGAATGCCACTGGCGCCACCAGCAAAGGGATATTGCGCGCAGACAGTCCACGCGCAGCACGCTCTGATTTACGTGCACGCGGCTTGGTGCCGCTGGCGCTTGAACTGATAGGCGCCGAGGCCGCTTCAGGTGAGCGGCGCGCATTCCGCTTCGGTGAAAAGCTCTCAACGGTCGAGCTCGCACTTTTTACAAGACAACTAGCCTCGCTACTCGGTTCAAATCTACCGATGGAGCAAGCCTTTGATGCGTTGATGGAGCAAGCTGAGCGCCCTTACCTACGCGAACTGACGGCCGCGATTCGATCCGATCTGATGGGTGGCTCATCGCTGTCAGATGCACTCGCTAATCATCCAAGAGATTTTGCGGATATCTATCGCGCTTTGGTCAGCGCCGGTGAGCAAACCGGCCAGCTGCCGACCGTGCTATCGCGTTTGGCGGATTACATCGAAAGCCGCAATGCGCTGGTACAAAAACTAAGGCTCGCGTTCACCTACCCCGCCATTGTCACTGTCGTCGCATTTGCGATTGTGATCTTTTTACTCACCTACGTCGTGCCACAAATCGTATCGGTGTTTGCCAGTACCAAGCAGCAGCTACCGCTACTCACCACCATCATGCTCGCGTTATCTAGTTTCGTCAGGCAGTGGGGTTGGCTAGTGGCTCTGGTGTTGATCACCACATTGGTCCTCTGGCGGCGTAGCTTGCGTGACCCCGATCGCAAATTACGTTGGCACCGTTGGCTATTGCGAGCGCCCATGATTGGCCGTTTTCAGCGTAGCCTCAACACCTCACGCTTTGCCAGCACACTCGCGATCACCACCAGCGCGGGCGTGCCGATCTTGCGTGCGCTGCACACCAGCCGCGATACGCTCTCCAATATGGCGATGCGCCAGCAAGTCGATGAGGCGACCAACGCCGTACGTGAAGGTGTTAGTTTGGCGCGTGCGCTCGGCGCGCAGCAGAATTTCCCGCCGATGCTGATTCACATGATCCGAGCCGGCGAAGCCACCGGCGAGCTACCCACCATGCTTGATCGTGCCGCCCAAATGCAAGCGCAAGATTTGGAACGACGTGCGCTGACGATTGCTGGCTTGCTCGAGCCGATGCTGATCCTGACCATGGGTGTCGTCGTACTACTGATCGTGTTGGCGGTGCTGATGCCAATCATCGAGATCAATCAGTTGGTTAGATAAAGCGAGACCGAATGAAACGCCTTCCGATTGTTTTTAGTTTTTTGCTGTTCCTAGCGCTGTGTGCATCGATGACTTATTGGTTGCTGCAATGGATGGCGCCGGCGACACGACCACTGCTCGCGCCAGTGGCAGCTGAGCGTGCGCTGCCGGCGATGGCCGCGGCAGCTAATCTGTTTGGCGGTAACGCCGCAGCTTTTCCTACAGTTCAGGTGCAGTTAAGCGGAATCATCATGGCTAGTCGTGGTGCCGATAGCTTAGCGATCATCGCCCTGCCGGGTAAACCGGCGCGTGCCCTTCGCGTGAATGCGGAAGTCATCGAAGGGATCGTCGTAAAACAAATTAATCCGCGCAGCGTACTGCTATCGGAAAGAGGTGTTGATCGCGAGGTGCGATTACCCGAGTTCGCGCCGCGGCCGTGATCCTTGCACACCCGACGCTGCTTACAACCATTCACCCCAAATACAAAGTTTCTGTTTTTACAATTAATTCATCTAATACTCGGTAATTCAAAACCCACTCGTCCCCTGGCATTGGGCCAGCCTGCATGATTTATAGCGCGCGATGACGTCAAACCCGA
Organism: Burkholderiaceae bacterium; assembly: GCA_044347535.1. GTDB lineage: Bacteria > Pseudomonadota > Gammaproteobacteria > Burkholderiales > Burkholderiaceae_D > Pernthalerella. The sequence continues at coordinate 682 of JBIKUP010000227.1, read as the reverse complement.
CATCTCCCGTATAAATGCATGCGTAATCAAACACTAATGCTAATTGTTTTAAGCGCTGATGTCCGCTAACCTATAGCGGATTATTAACTTGCAGGCAAAGACCTGCCCCGTCGGGCAAGCAATAAGCCCACGAGGTTTTACGAATTCTGGAGTCCAATGCGCGTAGCTGTCATCGGCGGCGGTGTCGTCGGAGTTTGTACTGCCTACTTCTTGGCCGAGACAGGGCATGAGGTCACTGTGCTGGAGCGCTACGGCAACGTCGCGCAAGAAAGCAGTTTCGGCAATCTTGATTTAATGGGCCCGGCTTCGGTGCGCCCTTGGTCGATGCCTGGCACCGTACGCCGTGTGCTCGCCATGCTGATGCGGCCCGAATCGCCCATGGTATTCAGCGCTAAATTCGAACCCGCCATGTGGGGGTGGCTAAGCCGCCTGAGCGCTGAGTGCGACATTCAACGCTTCAAACAAAACCAACTTCGTCTTCATCGTCTCGCTAGCTACAGTCATGAGCTGATGCAGCACTTGGCCCAGGTGCATGAGCTGGATTTTCAGCAACGCACCGGTGTCATGATGATGTTCCGCACTGCGCGCGATCTGGATCAGGCGCACCCTATGATGGAAACACTGGGCGACGCCGGTGTACGGACCGAGTTGCTCGACCCCGATGGTGCTGTACAACTCGAGC
>JBIKUP010000226.1:0-3551 GCA_044347535.1 Burkholderiaceae bacterium | reverse complement strand
GGTACAGAAATACCTGAAAGAAGTCTCGCTGTTGGATCAGGCTTTCGTCAAGAACGACAAACAAACAGTTGAACAGATGTTGAAGTCGGCGAACACCACGGTGAAAGCGTTCACCATGTTTATCGTTGGCGAAGGCATTGAGAAACGACAGGATGACTTCGCTGCCGAAGTGGCGGCGCAGGTCGCCGCTGCGAAGAAGTCTTAAGCGTTAAGAAAAACGGGCCGCATGGCCCGTTTTTTTCAGTCAGGCAGCATTTACAATATCGATCAAAGCACCTGGGCAAATAAGGGAGTAGTACGCATGACAACACCCATATACAAGCGGGTTCTGCTGAAGCTGTCGGGCGAGGCGCTGATGGGCGACGACGCTTACGGCATTAATCGCGCCACCATCGAGCGTATGGTGGCGGATGTGTCCGAGGTAGCGAAAATGGGTGTTGAGGTTGCGATAGTGATTGGCGGTGGCAATATCTTCCGCGGTGTTGCTCCAGGCGCCCAGGGCATGGACCGTGCGACCGCCGACTACATGGGGATGCTCGCCACGGTGATGAATTCGCTGGCGTTGGCTGATGCGATGCGACAGGTGGGTATGACGGCGCGCGTGATGTCGGCGATTGCCATTGAGCAAGTCGTTGAGCCCTATGTGCGCCCTAAGGCACTGCAGTACCTGGAGGAGGGCAAGATTGTCGTGTTCGCCGCAGGTACCGGAAATCCCTTTTTCACGACCGATACGGCAGCCGCATTGCGCGGCGCAGAAATCGGCGCAGAGGTGGTGCTGAAGGCGACCAAGGTGGATGGTATCTACAGCGCCGATCCAAAAAAAGATGCCTCGGCTACGCGCTACACCAGCATCAGTTTCGATGAAGCGATCTCGAAGCGACTGCAGGTGATGGATGCGACCGCATTTGCCTTATGCCGCGATCAAAAACTACCGATCCGTGTGTTCTCTATCGTCAAGCCTGGAGCGCTGAAGAGCGTGGTGCTTGGCGACGACGAGGGCACATTGGTTCACGTCTGATTCACATCCACCGCATTACAGGAGAAGGATATGACACCTGCTGAGGTTAAAAAAGCTACCGAGCAAAAGATGCAGAAATCGATTGAGACCCTGAAAATGGATCTCGCTAAAGTCCGAACAGGCCGTGCACACGTTGGCATTCTTGACCATGTGATGGTCGACTACTATGGCACCCCGACGCAGATCACGCAGGTCGCTAACTTGACCTTGCTGGACGCTCGCACGATTGGTGTGCAGCCATGGGAAAAGAAAATGATGGCGGTGATTGAAAAAGCCATCCGCGAATCTGATCTGGGCTTGAACCCGGCTACCGTTGGCGATTTGATTCGCGTTCCTACCCCCGCATTGACGGAAGAGCGTCGCAAGGAAATGGTCAAACTCGTGCGCAGCGAAGCGGAGGATGCCAAGATCGCGATCCGCAATATCCGACGCGATGCCAATGAGAGCTTGAAGAAGCTGCTCAAGGACAAGGCGATCTCCGAAGATGATGAGCGTCGCACACAAGATGAAGTACAAAAGCTGACCGATAAGTTTGTCGCAGAAGTCGACAAAATGGTGGTCGAAAAAGAAAAAGATGTGATGACGGTCTGAGTCCTGTTCTCAAGCAGTTGTAGGATTTTTCTTTGACGTTTGTCGAGAGCGAATATGAGCCATCCGAGTTCTACGCTGCACATACCCGATACCGCACTAGTGCCCAAGCACGTTGCGATCATCATGGATGGCAACGGGCGCTGGGCAACCAATCGTTACTTGCCTCGGGTTGCTGGACACGCCAAAGGCGTTGAAACAGTTCGTAAAGTCGTCAAAGCTTGTATCTCGCGAGGTGTTGGCTATCTCACCCTGTTTGCGTTCAGCTCCGAAAACTGGCGGCGGCCGGCAGACGAAGTCTCCGTGCTGATGCGCTTGTTTGCTACAGCCTTGGAGCGCGAGGTAGACAAGATGCACGCCAACGGCATCCGTCTGCGGGTGGTTGGCGATTTGTCGCGGTTTGATGCTCGCTTATTGCAGTTGATTGCGCATGCCGAGAAAAAAACGGAATCTAATTCGCGTCTGACGCTCACCATCTGCGCCAACTACGGTGGGCGATGGGATTTGATGCAGGCGACCAATCGCATGGTGTCCGAGCATCCCGGCCAAAAAGATTACGCAGAGTCTGATCTCGCACCTTATCTCGCTATGGCGTACGCGCCCGAGCCCGATCTGTTTATTCGTACCGGTGGCGAGCAGCGTATTTCAAATTTTCTGCTCTGGCAGCTCGCTTACACAGAGTTGTATTTCACCGATATCTTTTGGCCAGACTTTGACGCTGCTGCATTTGATGAGGCGATTGCTTCGTACCAGCAGCGTGAGCGTCGCTTCGGTCGAACCAGCGCCCAGGTAGTTGAAGTGAGGAAGGCTTCCTGATGCTGCGTCAACGTGTGATCACCGCGGTTGTACTACTCGTGCTGCTTGGTGCGGTGCTGGGTTCTGGCTCGGCGATCGCCTTTGTGCTTACTTTAGCTGTCTTCTTCGGGGCAGCTTGCTGGGAGGCGCTCAAGCTCTCTGGTGTGCGCGTAGCGCTGCCGCTGGCGCTGATGTCGGCGGTACTATTGTTGCCCATTGTCAGCCGAGCTACCGGTGAGTGGGTCCCGCTGGCCTCGGTCTGCGTCGTGCTATGGCTATTGCGTTTTTTCCCGGCCTTGCGTTTTGGCTTGCCGACGAATATGGGCTTGCGCGGCGCTCTGTTTAACTCGCTTTATCTCATCGCACTGCTTGGATGTTTTGTGTCGATAGCCGGCCTGTGGCAGCGCTCGGCAGTGTTTCTTTTGTCGGCAATGGCGATTGTGTGGGTCGCTGATATCGGTGCTTACTTCGCTGGTCGCTCATTCGGTAAACGCAGGCTAGCGCCCAGTATATCGCCCGGTAAAACCTGGGAAGGCGTGGCCGGTGGCCTGCTGGCCGTACTGCTGCTGGCTGCGATAGCAACCCAACTGCCTGAAACATTTCAGGCGCAGTTGTTGGCGCGCTATGGCTGGTTCAAGTGGGCGCTATGGCTTACGCTGTTTGTTGCTGCCAGTGTGATCGGTGATTTGTTCGAGTCCATGCTGAAGCGACGCGCTGAGGTCAAAGACAGTAGCGGTCTGTTGCCCGGCCATGGCGGTGTACTTGATCGTATCGATGCGCTGGTACCCACCATGCCATTGGCTTTCCTGCTGGCGGCGCAGATGCCGTTGTCGGTTTCTTGAAAATAGTTGACGCATGCAATCGCTCACCATCCTCGGCGCAACAGGTTCGATCGGCGTTTCTACCCTAGATGTTGTGGCACGCCACCCTGATCGTTATCGTATCTTCGCCTTGACCGGGCAAACACGTATTGATGTACTCGCCGAGCAATGTGCCCAGTTTCACCCTGAAGTAGCTGTTGTGCTTGATGCGGATGCTGCGGAACGATTGCAAAAACTTATTCGCGATCGAGGCCTCAAAACCAACGTGGTGTACGGCGAGCAGGCACTGTGTGAAGTGGCCAGTGCAGAGGCTTGCGATACAGTGATGG
>JBIKUP010000225.1:0-3571 GCA_044347535.1 Burkholderiaceae bacterium | reverse complement strand
GGCATAAAGATCGGCGTTTCGATGACGCCATGGTTCAGCTCAAGACGGCCTCGACGCGCATGGCCATCGGTTTTTAGCAGAGTGAATTTCACGCGCTTGTCTCCCGATCCAGCAACATGGCGTCGCCATAGCTGAAGAAACGATAGCGCTGCGCAATCGCATGGCTATAGGCATGACGAATACGATCCACCCCAGCGAAAGCTGATACCAGCATCATGAGCGTCGATTTCGGTAAATGGAAATTCGTAATCAGTCGGTCCACGGTTTTGAATTGATAGCCGGGTGTGACAAACAGCTGAGTATCGGAACTGCCTGCCACCAGTTCACCTGTCTGCGACGCAGATTCAAGTGCGCGCATACTCGTGGTGCCGACCGCAATCACCTTACGGCCGCTACGCTGTGCTGTCTCGATGATATCGACGGTGGTTTGCGGCAAGTGGTACCACTCGCTGTGCATCTGATGCTCGGCGAGATTTTCTGTGCGAACCGGTTGGAATGTACCCGCACCCACATGCAAGGTCAGCCAGGTGAGCAACACGCCTTGCTGCTGCAATTGATCCAGCAGCGCTTGATCAAAATGCAGCCCGGCGGTCGGCGCTGCGACTGCCCCCGGATGTTTTGCGTACACCGTCTGGTAGCGCTGTGTATCCGTCGCATCTGCAGCATGTTGAATATAGGGTGGCAGTGGCAATTGGCCGTAGCGGTCGATTAACTCGATGGCATCCGAAGGAAAATGCAAAACGAAAAATTCACCGCTACGCTCACCAACGCTGACATCAAAGCTATCTGCCAAACGTAAAACTGTACCGGGCAAAGGGGATTTAGAAGCGCGCACCTGGGCCAATACGGTCCTCGCATCCAACACACGCTCGACCAATACCTCGACCTTGCCGCCACTTTGTTTCACACCATAGAAACGCGCATTCAGCACCTTGGTGTCATTGAAAACTAGTACATCGCCTGCTTGCAGAAAACTTGGCAGCTCACTAAACACGCGGTCTTCGCATTGCGTCTCACCCACTTTAAGCAGACGCGACGCCGCGCGCTCGGGTAATGGTACTTGCGCGATAAGCTCACTGGGTAAATCAAAGTCGAAGTCGGGTAGCGTGTACATTGGCGCAGAAAAATGGCGTTACCGCAGAAACCAGACCCGCTTGCATAGGCTGACTGCAGCATGCAGAGCGTCAGGTCGATACGTACCGGGTAAGTAAAGTGAGCTACTGATAGGGGTTTTGCAAAAGCCAGTATTCTACGCCTCGCGTGAGCCCTGTACCGATGCCTAAACCCAAGAAGCAACCCTCGACCCCAAAGAGCCTGCGAGTTTCCGACCGCTTGGCACGGCTTGGCTTGTCCAGCGATATTGCGCGCGTGCTTCATCTGCCCATGCGCTATGAGGACGAGACGCAAGTTTTCCTGATTCAAGATGCCAGTCGCATGCACGGCACCACTGTGCAAGTGGAAGGCGTGGTGACCGACAGCGACATCCAATACCGACCGCGCCGGCAGTTGATCGTCAAAATCAACGACGACAGCGGCATGCTGACCCTGCGTTTTCTGAATTTCTACGGCAGCCAGGTAACACAGATGGCGGTCGGTAAACACTTGCGCGTACGCGGCGAGATGCGGCATGGGTTTTTTGGCGATGAGATGGTGCATCCCACGGTCAAAGCGGTCGAGCCGGGTGCGCCTTTGCCGCAGGCGCTAACGCCGGTGTACCCCGCTGGCGAGGGATTGTCACAAGCCCTGCTGAGAAAAGCCATTACCGACGCCATGTCGCGGATCGACTGGCGCGACACCCTGCCTGAATCCGTACGCACTTCACTCCAGCTACTCGCCTTCGAACCAGCGATCCGCTTACTGCATAACCCGCCACCGGATGTCGATGCCTACGCACTGCTGGAGCGCACTCACCCCGCTTGGACGCGCGTGAAGTTTGATGAGTTGTTAGCGCAGCAGTTATCCATGAAACGCGCGCAAGCAGCGCGCCGGCAACAAGGCGCGCCAGCGCTGCCGGTTGTTGGTGCGTTATCAGACGCTTTGCTTCAGGCATTACCGTTCACGCTGACTGAAGCGCAGCAGCGTGTCCTACAAGAAATTCGTACAGACTTGCTGGCGCACTATCCCATGCAGCGTCTTCTACAAGGTGACGTCGGTAGTGGCAAAACTATCGTGGCCGCTCTGGCAGCTGCGCAAGCGATTGATAGCGGCTACCAAGCCGCGCTGATGGCTCCGACCGAAATCCTGGCGGAGCAGCATTTCCGAAAAATCGAGAGCTGGTTAACACCACTCGGTGTAAACATTGCGTGGTTGACCGGTAGCTTGCGCAAACGCGAGAAAGACGAAGCAAAAACACGGATCGAGTCCGGTGCCGCAAAACTCGTTATTGGTACCCACGCGCTGATTCAGCAAGAGGTTGAGTTCGCACGGTTAGGTTTAGTAATCGTCGATGAGCAGCATCGCTTTGGCGTTGCACAACGGCTCACGCTGCGCAACAAGGGCGTGGGTAGCGTACCGCACCAGCTGATGATGTCGGCCACGCCGATACCCCGTACGCTGGCCATGACCTACTTTGCTGATCTCGAGGTCTCGGTCATCGATACACTACCGCCCGGCCGTACGCCCATCGTGACTCGCCTAGTGGCGCAAGAGCGGCGCGATGAGGTGATAACGCGTGTACACGCCGCTGCGCTTGAAGGTCGCCAGGTATATTGGGTTTGCCCGCTGATCGAAGAATCCGAAGCCCTGCAACTACAAACTGCAACGGATACGCATGCCTTGCTATCCGCCGCGCTGCCAGACCTGCGGGTGGGTTTGGTTCATGGAAGACTCAAGCCGGCAGAGAAGCAGGCCACCATGGATGCGTTTGCCCAGGGCCAGATCCATGTGCTGGTTGCAACGACGGTGATTGAAGTCGGGGTCGATGTACCGAATGCTTCGCTGATGGTGATTGAGCATGCAGAGCGCTTCGGACTGTCCCAGCTGCATCAGCTCCGCGGGCGCGTGGGGCGCGGCGCTGCAGCCAGCGCCTGCTTGCTTTTATTTCAAGGCCCGCTCGGGTCGGTGGCGCAACAACGTCTAGCGATCATGCGCGAGAGCAGCGATGGCTTCGAAATTGCCCGGCGTGATCTCGAGATCCGCGGCCCCGGCGAGTTCCTTGGGGCACGGCAGTCAGGTCAGGCCATGCTGCGTTTTGCGGACCTGGAGAAAGATCAGTGGTTAGTCGAACGCGCTCGCGACCTTGCGGCGTCGCTACTGGCGCAGCAACCTGCCGTGGCAGAGGCACATCTATCGCGCTGGCTGGGTGAGCGGGAAGATTTTTTACGCGTTTAAATGATTCTTAGCTTCAGTATGGTTATAAATTTATGCGACACTCTAAGGCATGACATTAACGGAACTGAAATACATTGTTGCAGTGGCGCGGGAGAAACATTTTGGTCGTGCCGCCGAGGCTTGCTTCGTCGCGCAGCCGACACTATCGGTAGCAATCAAGAAACTGGAAGACGAACTCGGTGTCGCCATCTTCGAACGCGGCGGCTCCGAAATAACGGTTACCCCCATCGGGGGGCAAATC
>JBIKUP010000224.1:0-3576 GCA_044347535.1 Burkholderiaceae bacterium | reverse complement strand
ATCAGCGTTTGGTGAGCTGGCAACCTCCGGAGCGCAGCGCCGCCTGACCATGCCCGCCAATACCCCGCTACCGATTCAAGAACTTTTCGACGACAATCAAGCATCACTTCGCCTCGCATGGCTGGCCGGAAAATCTGGCAACGAGCGTGTGATTCATGGTGATGCTGCCTCTGCCGCTGATCAGGTGGGGCATTTGAACCTGATTCACCCCGGCCGAATTCAAGTCTTTGGCCATCAAGAATACGAGTACCTGCAACGCCTGTCAGAAAGCAGTCTGGCCTATCAAACTCGCGAGCTGGTCGCGGGTGCGCCGCCTGCACTGATCATTGCGCAAGCGCTCGAGCCCCATCCCCACGTGCTGAAAGCCTGCGATGAAAATCGCATCCCGCTGCTGACCACACCGCTGCCTGCGGCGCAGGTAATTGATTTTCTGCGTGTGTATTTGTCGAAGAAGCTGGCGGCGCGCGTAACGATGCACGGCGTGTTCATGGATGTGCTTGGCGTTGGCGTACTGATCACCGGCGAGTCTGGCCTTGGCAAGAGCGAACTGGGTTTGGAACTCATCTCGCGTAACCACGGCCTGGTGGCCGACGATGCCGTGGAGCTTGCACGTATCGCACCCAACATGATCGAGGGACGTTGCCCGCCACTGCTGCAAAACTTGCTGGAAGTACGCGGCCTTGGCCTGCTCGATATTCGGGCGATCTTTGGCGAGACCGCCGTGCGACGCAAAATGCGGTTAAAACTGATTGTGCATCTGGTGCGACGCAAGACCCTGGAAGAAAACTACGAACGGCTGCCGGTCGATCAGCACACCGAAGAAGTACTCGGACTTCCAATTCGCAAAGTCATCATCCCGGTTGAGGCCGGCCGTAACATTGCGGTGCTGTTGGAGGCCGCGGTGCGCAATCATATTCTTCAAATCCGCGGCATTAACACGCTGGCTAATTTCATGGAGCGTCAGCAACGCGCGATGGGCGACGAGTAAGACGCGCCCGACACAAATGCTTTCCGCTATGATGCGTGAATGCGCATCGTTCTCCTTACTGGCATCTCGGGTTCCGGCAAATCGGTCGGCCTAAACGCGCTTGAAGATGCCGGTTACTTCTGTGTTGATAATCTTCCACCCGCGCTGCTACGCGCACTGGTCGAAACTCGGGTTGCCGAGGGCGCGCAAAAGCTAGCGATTGCGGTTGACGCACGCAGCGCCTCATCGCTGGCGGAGTTGCCGGAAACGATCCAATGGATGAAGTCGCAAGATCACGCAGTCGAAGTAATTTTCCTGACTGCTAAGACCGAGTCTTTGATCAACCGCTTCTCGGAAACGCGTCGCAGCCATCCCCTATCGCACCGCATAGCGCCGGATGCGACGCAATCAACGCTACCGACGCTGATCGAGTGTATACGACAAGAACGCGAAGTACTTTCGGCAATCGAAGGTCTTGGCCATCAGATTGACACCTCGGGCCTCAGCGCAAATCAGTTACGCGGCTGGATCAAGGACATGATTCACAGCGGGCAGCGCGCGCCGCTGTCTTTGCTATTTGAATCTTTTGCGTTCAAATATGGCGTACCACTCGATGCTGATCTGGTATTCGATGTGCGTGTCGTACCTAATCCGTTTTATGACAAGCGCCTGCGCCCGCTAACGGGCAAGGACCAACCCGTCATTGAATTTTTAAACGCACAGCAGGATGGCATCCAACTGATGGAAGATATCCGTGCGTTCGTCGAAAAATGGCTGCCCGCTTTTGAACGCGACAACCGCAGCTACCTCACTGTCGCCATCGGTTGCACCGGCGGTCAGCACCGTTCGGTATTTTTTGTTGAGCGATTGGCCGAAATGTTTCGAGATCGGGCACGCGTGCTGGTCAGGCATCGCGAGTTGGACTGAGAGCGCTTGCTGCGATGATGAACGAACACGACTGGATTCCTATTTTCCCGCTGAACACCGTGCTGTTTCCGCGTGGTGTGCTGCCGCTGCGCGTGTTCGAGACACGCTATGTGGATATGGTGCGCGATTGCATGAAAACCAGTGCGCCGTTCGGTGTCGTCGCGATTCGGGCTGGTAATGAGGTGGGCACCCCTGCTGAGCCTTACGATGTGGGTACGCTGGCACACATTATTGCGTGTGATGTGGAAGATCTCGGTGTGCTGCTACTGCATACCCAAGGTGGCGAGCGCTTCCGTATTATTGAAAAACGCACTCAGCGCAATCAATTGATCGAAGCGCGAATCGCGCCGCTGCCAGTAGATGATCCTGGCCATACGGGCGAGTCTTTAACGTTGTGCGCGAAAGTTCTTCAGGTGGTGATTGATGAGCTTCATCGACGCGCCGGTGACTTGCCGGATGCGGATTTCATCAATCCATTTACCGAGCCGCATGCGCTCGACAGCCCAACCTGGGTAGCGAATCGGTGGAGCGAGATGCTGCCGATCGCGCTGGAAGACAAACAGGAATTATTGGAACTGACCGATGCCGGGCTGCGCTTGCAGCGCGTGCAGAGCTACTTGCAAGAAAACGGCGTACTCTGAAATAACCCTCTTTCAACCCCTTTCAGCCCCTGTCAGCCCTCGAGCAACTTGCGCACCGGCGCGGGGAGCGCAGCACTCTCCAGCGCATTAATGGCGCGCCAGTGGTAACTGTCTTGTGCCGCCATCCAATATCGGCGCGCGAGTGTGATTTTCAGTGGCGTGACCCGCAACCGAAAATGCGAGAAGGCGTGCAAGAACTCTGGCAATACACTGAGCTCGGCAATCTCCCCAATATCCGCCAGTGCCGCCCGCGCCTCGACAAACCAATCGGCCGCCTCGGGATTGCCTCCAAGACGTTCAAGCTCGGGCAGTGACTGCAGCCCGCCCCAGATTCCTATCGGCGGTCGTTGCTCCAACAGTAGCTCATCTTCAAAAGTCACCCAGAGCATCACGCTGCGTTTTTCAGGCGTGACTTTCTTGGATCGGCGCATCGGCAATTCGCTGGTGCGATTGGTTTCGTTTGCAACACAACGCGCCTGCATAGGGCAAGCATCACAGCGTGGGCGAAGTCGCGTACACACGGTTGCGCCCAGATCCATCAAGCCTTGGGTATAGGCCTCGATATCGCCCTCTGGCAGCAAGCTGGCGGCAAGCTGCCAGAGTTGTCGCTCGACGGCTAGTTGTCCGGGAAAGCCCTCGACGCCGAAGACTCTGCAAAGCACGCGTTTGACATTGCCATCGAGGATAGCCGCCCGAGTGCCGTAAGCAAACGCGGTAATCGCCGCAGCCGTTGATAAGCCGATCCCGGGCAATGCCGCGAGCGATTTAACGTCGGCAGGAAAAACGCCACCGTGTTGTTGCACGATAGCCTGCGCACAGCGATGCAGATTGCGTGCGCGGGTGTAATAGCCCAGACCCGCCCACAAAGACATCACCTGATCGACCGGTGCTGCAGCTAACGCTCGGACATCAGGAAACTGCTGCAAGAAGCGGTGGTAGTAGGGAATGACCGTAGTGACCTGCGTCTGCTGCAGCATGATTTCCGACAACCAGATACGGTAGGCATCGCGTGTCTGCTGCCATGGCAGCTGGTGCCGACCA
>JBIKUP010000223.1:0-3585 GCA_044347535.1 Burkholderiaceae bacterium | reverse complement strand
TCTCGAATATCTTCTTCGCTGTAATTGCCCACACCCATCGAGAACAATTCCATGATCTCGCGCGCGAAGTTTTCATTCGGTGCGCCTTTCACATTCACCGCAGCGTCCAGATACGCCAGCATCGCCGGGTCTTGCGCCACCGCGATCAGCAGATCACGAAAACTACCGGTAGCTTTCGCGCGTAACATCTCGTTTTGTTTGAGCATCTTGCGGTAGTCGCGTACTTTCTCATCGCTGGTTGCAAAGTGCCCATGCCAGAACAAGGTCATTTTTTCTTCCAGCGGGCGCGGCGTGTTCAGCATGCGGTTCGCCCACCAATAGCCGACCCGTTGCGACTCCAACTTGCTGACCCGCAGCCAATACAAATACCGATCTGCTACCTGCTGCAGCCGCCGATTACCCTCGGGCTTCACCTTCACGCCCAGTGCCTCGCCGTCGACCTTGGCCTTCTCAGTCGCGGCAGGGCGCGACGGTGAGAAAGGATCAAGCCCAGGATCGAACGCCCCCGAGGCCTCAAAGGCCGGTAATGCATGACGAATCGATTGATACCGAACCAAGGTGCGCACCGCCGCAGCGGGCGTCATTTTTGCGTAGCGCTCGACCTCAGTGGGAGTTCCACCGAAACCCGCGCGCTCCAGCAAATGCGCTGCGCGGTCACGGTTCCAGTCCCTGGCAGGGATGGGGGCAAGTTGATCTTGCCACTCAGCGGGGGCTGCAGATACGGCTGATGCAATAACCGAGAGCAACAGGCAAAAAAGTAAGCGAATAATTGGGCTCATGAGGGGAAGCTAAAAGCAACGACCGCAAACCGGGATGAGGGCAGCAGCGGCTGGAAGCGACGAGAAAATCGGCTGTCGGTGGATTCGGTGGGACACACAAGGAGCTTATTTTCCGTGTGTCAAAGTTACAATACGTCAAATCATGAATTACCTTAGGCCAAAACCGTATTCGGCCGGCTACACGTCTGGCGACCTGCTCTGCAACGAAAGAGGGGTGCGCGCCGCTCCGATTCGGGGCAAAATCCGGTAGTTTCCAAGAATCAAGATTTGCAGAAAGACATCGATGAAATTCACTTTCTCTTTTTCAAAACGTAGCGGCCTAATCGCCTTGCTAGTCGGCGCGAGTGCTTTGGGCGTCGGCCTCGTCACCGCCGCTGATACCGAGAGCGACTTGCTGGAGCGCGCGAAACAAGTGTTTCGCCCCCTGCCCACTACCGCCCATGTGGATGACTACCCGCACTCGGCAGCACGAGTCGAGCTCGGAAAAAAACTCTTCTTCGAAACACGCGTCTCCACCGATGGTCGGACCGGTTGCGTCAGCTGCCACAACCCCAGCCACTACGGTGCGGATTCCTTGCCGCGCTCGGTTGGCGTGCATGGCGTGCTGATGCCGCGCAATGCGCAGACGGTATTTAATACCCCGCTGCTGGTGTCACAGCATTACGGTGGCAACCGTGTCAGTGTTGAAGAGCAGGCGTGGAAAGCACTGACTAGCCCCTTCGCTTACGGTAACAAGAGCTTCGCCGAAGCTGAGGCAAAGCTGCACTCGCTAGGCTACAAGCCCTTATTTGAAGCAGCCTTCCCGAATGAAAAAGAAGCAGTGAGTGCACAGAACTGGGCCATCGCCATCGGTGCCTACGAGCGCACGCTACTCACCCCGGCGCCCTTTGACCAGTATCTGAAAGGCGATAAGAACGCCATCAGTACGGATGCCAAGGCCGGGCTAGATAAATTCATCAACTACGGCTGCGCCGGCTGCCACGATGGCTCGACTGTCGGTGGCCAGCGCTTCCAAAAATTTGGTCTGGTCGAGGACTACTGGAAAGCAACCGGCAGTGTCGAGATCGCCCATTTCAAGGGCTACGACAAAGGCAAGTTTCACGATACCGGCAAAGAAGAAGATAAGTGGATTTTCAAGGTGCCACAGCTACGCAACGTCGCCATGACACCGCCCTACTTCCATGATGGCTCGGTGGCGACATTGGATGATGCGGTACGCGTGATGGCACGCGTTCAGTTGGGTCGGCAGTTGGCAGATCAAGAGGTGCGCCAGATTGTCGCTTTCCTCGGCACCCTGACGGGCGAAGTACCCAAGCAATTCAAGGAAGCGCCACAGCTACCCGTCGCTGCATTCCAGCGACCGTAGCACAGGGGTGATGCACGAGCGTGCATCACCCCCACAGCGCATCACTACCGACAGCACTCAGCCGCTCGGCTGTAGTACCTCTTCAGCAAGCTTCTCTTGCTGACTCAGGCAGGCTCATCAACAGCCTGCCTGCCTACGTGAATTTTCTTATTTGGTAAGCACGCCGGCACTAGCCGGTGTCAATTTACGCCGCATTCATCAGTTGAGTTTCAGAATTTATAAGCTTTTTAATAGATATAAAAAAATTAACCGAAATAGAGAATTCCTAACGAAAAGCTAACCCTCACTAAGGGTGACTTATAATATATTTTTGTCTACGTATGCCAATAATTTAAAGAATTACTACTGGATCCGGCACCTTGAAAGGCATCGTCTTCCGCGAATTCATCGACATGGTGGAGTCACAGTTTTCCCCCAAAACTGCTGACGCCATCATTCAGGCCTCCTCGCTATCCACCAATGGCGCGTATACCTCGGTCGGTACCTACCCGCATCAAGAGATGGTAGATCTGGTCTCCAACCTCTCCACCAAAACCGGTATCGCGGTACCTGATCTATTGCAGCACTTTGGTCGGTATTTGTTTACACGCTTTATCGAAGTTCACCCTAACCTGACCAACGCTTTCACCGATGTTTTCTCGCTATTGAGCGCACTTGAAGACACGATTCACGTGGATGTAAACAAGTTGTATCGCGACGCCGAACTACCCTCGTTTACCTATGAGCAAAACGGTCAGCAGACAATGGCGTTCGTTTATCGATCACGTCGTAGCATGGCCGACTTTGCGCATGGCTTGATCGAGGGTTGTATCGCTCACTTCAAAGAAAACATCACTATTCAGCGCGCCGACCTACCCCCGCAGGGTGAGGAAGCTCTGACACGTTTTACCTTGGTACGGACCGAAGATGCCAACGCCTGAGGCTTTACTACAGCGACGGCTAGCACGCGAGATCAGCGCGCGGCAACAAGCCGAAAGTCTGCTCGAACAAAAAAGTCTAGAGCTCTACATCGAGGCCCAAGAGCGTCAGGCAGCCCTGCAAAAACTGCAAGAAAGCGAAGAACGCTATCGCATGATCGTCGAACTGTCGCCCGATGCCATCATGGTGCAGATGGATGGACAACTCGCATTCGCCAATCCCGCAGCTCGGCGCATGTTTGCCGAAAACAGTCAGCGGCAGCTAATCGGCTTGACGCTGGATGACCTTGGCTTGGAATCGGATCTGGCGCGCGCGACGGAAGATCCCGGCGAACGCATAGAAACCGTTGCTACGCGTCTTGATGGCTCCCGCTTTGAAATTGCACTGCGTTGTCTGCCCATGAGCTACGACGGCAAAGCAGCCATGCAGGTGGTGGCGCGTGATATTTCTGATCGCAAGAGACTCGAGAAGGAACTCGCCCACCATGCTGCCCACGACGCGCTGAGGGGTGTCAGTAATCGC
>JBIKUP010000264.1:0-3232 GCA_044347535.1 Burkholderiaceae bacterium | reverse complement strand
CCAAATGAAACCCAGAATTCTTGTTACCGATGCCACTTTCCCGGAGATCATTGACTATCTCTCGCATTCATTTGAGGTGGAGCATAACCAAGCTGATCAGGACTATGACGAATCAGCGCTTATTCAGAAGCTGCAAGATAAAGCTGGGGTATTTGCGTATCCGACGCGGCGTTTTGCGGGCCCACTGTTTGCAGCTTGCCCTCAACTCAAGGCCGTATGCAATATGGCTGTTGGCTACAACAATATCGATGTAGCAGCAGCAACGGCTGCCGGCATTATGGTGACAAACACGCCGGACGTACTCAATGAAACGACCGCAGATTTTGGTTGGACTCTGATGATGGCGGCGGCGCGGCGCGTTAGTGAATCGGAACATTTTGTGCGCGCAGGTCGCTGGAAACGCTGGCGATTCGATGACTTTCTCGGGGTCGATGTGCACGGTAGTACGCTCGGCATTATTGGCATGGGCCGTATCGGCCAAGCGATTGCCCGTCGCTCGATTGGATTCAATATGAAGGTGGTGTACCACAACCGTTCACGACTCGCGCCTGAACTAGAAAATGCGGCGAATCACGCAAGCTACCTGACACTTGAAGCATGTCTGAGCGCGGCTGATCATTTAATACTGGCACTGCCCTACTCTGCACAGTCTCATCATCTAATTGGCGAGGCGCAGTTGGCGATGATGAAACCGACAGCAACGCTCGTCAATATTGCTCGCGGCGGCATCGTCGATGATGCTGCGCTGATTACTGCTCTAAAGTCTGGGGTGATTGCGGCAGCAGGAATTGACGTATTCGAAAACGAGCCGATGTTGAATCCGGATTTTCTGTCGCTGACGAATGTCGTGCTGACACCGCATATTGGCAGCGCTTCGACATCAACCCGAATTGCCATGGCCTATTGCGCGGCAGACAATCTGATCGCCGCCATGACAGGCAAGCGGCCGTCTAACTTGCTGAACTCTGAAAGCTTCAAAGCTTAAGGTGGAGCCTTGATTCATCAAAGCCCAAGCGCCGTGTTTTTCTCAAGTCGGATGCCTGCCAAATACAGCAAACCATCGCGCATTTCCAGACGTGTTGCTGCGAATTCATCGCAGACCCAGTTCTGCTCATCCCTAATCGCGCATTGGGTATGCTTTTCTAATGCGGCGGGTAGCTCTAATTGATATTCTCTTGAATCAAGCAAGAGATCAGGAGACATATCGTAAGACCGGTGAATGCTTATCTTTTTTGTGGTGCCATTTTGTACTGATACCCTGATTTTTTGAACCATTAAGAGTTTTAGCAAAATCTTCTTCAGTTTTTTATCATGAAAGTTTGCAAACCGTTTCTCAATCTGCGGTAGGCGTTCTAGCGAATAGGTGTAGTACACATCAACACCACGGCACCCAACCAGCATCAGCGCGGCCACCATCAACACCAAAACTGCAGCAAGTGATGTGACCGGGCATGTACCGATAGCGACCGCCCTTCGGTGCTGAGCGGGTAACAGGGGGCGAATCACAGGAAGTAGCCCAGCGACATGGATGCTAATCAATTGCATGCGCCGAGTTTACACCGCCCACCGGTGGCTGAAATATCGAAAACCGTAACGATATAACCAAGCGCTGAGGCCGGAAAAGCGCACTGAGCGGTAAAACCTGACCCTGTCGTTACATGCGGCCCAAGCAGCCTGACGGCTATCTCGCAGCCAGTTCGCCGGTAGTACAATTAATCCATGAATATTAATGATGATTTTTCAATCAAAGCGGTCGTCGATACCAATAAGCTATTTTGGGTCGAATCTCCAGCGTCTGGCGTTGAAAGAAAATACCTTGATCGAATTGGCAATGAAGTCGCCAGAGCCAGCTCATTAGTTAAATACGGTCCAAATTCGTCGTTCGCACCACATACACATCACGGTGGAGAAGAAATACTCGTGCTCGAGGGAACGTTCTCCGATGAACACGGAGACTATCCCGCTGGCACCTACCTGCGCAATCCACCCAATAGTACTCATTCACCACACTCTAAAGATGGCAGCACCCTCTTTGTAAAGCTGAGGCAGTTTCATCCAGAGGACGATGTAACCGTTCGAGTCGATACGACCACTGCCAGCTGGTACCCGGGCTTGGTACCCGGCTTGTCTGTCATGCCCCTACACGAGTTCGACGGTGTAGGTACTGCGCTAGTCCGCTGGGCGCCAAACACAATTTTCAGACCGCACGTGCACCCAGGCGGGGAGGAAATCTTTGTACTGGAAGGCGTATTCCACGACGAGTATGGTTCGTATCCGGCAGGCACTTGGATTCGAAGCCCTCGCTTCAGCAAACATGCGCCGTTTACCAAATCAGAAGGTGCCACTATCTATGTGAAGACTGGGCACCTTGAGTAAAAAAAGCCCGCATAAGAAAGTTTGTGGGCTTTTTAGCCACTCCACTCGCATTCGATACTAGAGTTCTGCAGTTAACCCAGAATAAATCTAGTGTTGTGTTCAAATTCGCTAAGGGTATCCTTAGAGGATATTGTTAAGGACACAAATCCGACGAAAGACTGTTTCCAAAACAAGAATAGGTACCGATATGCTCAAAGCCATCATTTTTGACACAGAGACAACCGGGTTGAATGCGCCGGAAGTTATTGAAGCAGCATGGCTCGAGCTGACTTCCCTATCACCTCTCATGCTGGGTGAGCAGTTTGAACAACGCTACAAGCCGAGTAAGCCGATAGGCATCGCTGCGCTCGCGACACACCACATCTTGGACGAAGAATTAGTTGATTGCCCGGCATCGAGCACATTCAAGTTACCCAAAGGCCTGGAGTACCTGATCGGTCATAACGTTGACTTCGACTGGGCAGTTGCCGGATCACCTGATGTCAGACGAATTTGTACTTTGAGCCTAGCAAGAGCAGTCTGGCCGGAACTCGAGGCGCATAATCAAAGTGCGCTGCTGTATTACTTCGACCGCGCAAACGCCAAAGCACGTTTGCGTAATGCGCATTCGGCCGGGGCGGATATTCGCATATGCGCCACCATTCTTGAACATATCTGCGAGAAACTACAGATTGATTCTCTCGAAGCACTTTGGGAAAAATCTGAAGCCTCCCGTATTCCAAGCCATATGCCGTTCGGAAAGCACAAGGGACTACCCATCGCAGAGGTACCGAAAGACTATGTCCGTTGGTTGCTAGGTCAGCCGGATGTTGATCCTTACCTAAGAAAAGCGCTTACGGGTGGTCGATAAGCGTAT
>JBIKUP010000222.1:0-3637 GCA_044347535.1 Burkholderiaceae bacterium | reverse complement strand
AAGCTCGGTCTACACGGTACCATTCAAGCGATCTAAGCATTTTCGGCCGCATGGCCGCTTGGTAACCTGAAGGAGCCCACCATGTGTGGCATTGTTGGTGTTGTCTCGCACAGCCCTGTGAACCAGCTGATCTATGACGCGTTATTGCTGCTGCAGCATCGCGGTCAGGATGCGGCAGGTATTGCCACCAACCACGGCAGCACGTTCAGCATGTACAAGGCGAACGGTCTGGTGCGTGATGTCTTCCGGACTCGAAACATGCGCTCGCTGCCCGGTAATTCTGGTATTGGCCAGTGCCGCTATCCGACGGCAGGTTCGTCCAGCGAAGAAGAAGCGCAACCGTTTTATGTGAATGCGCCCTTTGGCATTACGCTCGCTCACAACGGTAACCTCACCAATGCCGAGCAGCTGAAGATTGATCTGTTCAAGAACGATCGTCGTCACATCAATACCGATTCCGATTCCGAGGTCCTGCTGAACGTGCTGGCGCACGAGATCCAGCAATGCTCCAGCGGCTTGTCACTTGACCCGAGCGCGATCTTTAACGCAGTCTCGACCTTGCACAAGCGCGTGCGAGGCTCGTATGCCGTAGTGGCTCAGATTGCCGGCTACGGCATGCTTGCTTTCCGCGACCCTTACGGTATACGTCCGCTGTGCATCGGCTTTGCGGATACCGAGATGGGGCCGGAGTATCTGGTCGCATCCGAATCCGTAGCGCTGGAGGGATTGGGCTTTCACTATCTGCGTGATGTGATGCCGGGTGAAGCGATCTTCATCGATAACGACGGCAAGCTCTACAACCAGCAGTGCGCTGAAAACCCAAGCCTCAACCCTTGCGCGTTCGAGTTTGTTTATTTGGCGCGACCCGATTCGGTGATCGATGGTGCGTCGGTCTATGCGACGCGTTTGAAGATGGGCGAATACCTGGCGGAAAAGATTCGGAAAGAGATGCGTTCAGGGGATATCGATGTGGTGATGCCGATCCCGGATTCGTCGCGTCCGGCGGCCATGCAACTCGCGCTGAAGCTGGGGATTGAGTACCGCGAAGGCTTCATTAAGAACCGATACATCGGCCGCACCTTCATCATGCCCGGGCACAATGTGAGAAGAAAATCCGTGCGTCAGAAGTTGAACGCGATTGGCTCCGAGTTCAAAGGCAAGAGTGTATTGCTGGTCGATGACTCGATCGTGCGTGGCACCACCAGCCGGGAAATCGTGCAAATGGCGCGTGACTCCGGCGCGCATCGTGTGATTTTTGCGTCGGCGGCGCCACCGGTGAAATTCCCTAATGTCTATGGCATCGACATGCCGACGCGTGGTGAATTGATTGCCTACGGTCGTACTGAAGAAGAAGTCTGTCGCGAGATCACTGCGGATGCGCTGGTATATCAAGATATCGAAGCGATGAAGCAATCCATCTCCGATGTGAACCCGGCGCTCAAGCGTTTCGAAGCCTCTTGCTTCGATGGTCACTATGTCACCGGTGATATCTCGACTGATTATCTCGATCGAGTCGAGTATGCGCGCGCGCACCCGAAGATCGTGGCGGAAGATATCGTCCGTACGCAGCTGAACCTGAATCTCGCGCGTGCCGAGTAGATAGCGAGTACGGCATTCATGGACAAAGCTCGGAAATTCGGGTTCACCACCACCATCCTGCATAGCGACCGGCAAAAAGCGATCGAGCACGGCTCGCTGCACAAACCCATACATACGGCAGTTGCTTACGGCTACAAAGATGCACGTGAGCTGGCCGAAGTATTTCAAGGCAAGAAGCCCGGCTACCGTTACGGTCGTCAAGGCAATCCGACGGTGTCGGCGCTGGAAGACAAGATCACTCGTATGGAAGATGGTCTGGTCACGCTGTGTTTTTCTACCGGCATGGCGGCGATTGGCGCTTTGGCACAGGGCTTACTTCGCGCGGGCGATCATGTCGTTTCTTCATCCTTCCTGTTTGGGAATACCAATAGCCTGTGGCAGACAGTGGATCTGCAAGGCATGCCGGTGTCGTTTGTTGATCCGACCGATGTCGCAAATGTTGAACGCGCACTGCAGCCGAATACGCGTTTAGTGTTTGTAGAGACCATCGCCAACCCGCGTACACAAGTAGCAGATCTCGAGCGTATCGGTGCTTTATGCCGCGAGCGCGGCATTTTGTACGTGGTCGATAACACCATGACCTCGCCGTACCTGTTTAGACCGAATGCCGTTGGCGCAGGCTTGGTGGTTAATGCGCTGACCAAATCGATTGCGGGCCACGGTAACGCACTGGGCGGTAGCCTGACCGATACCGGATTATTCGACTGGACAAAGTTTCCCAACATCGCAAGCAGTTACAAACGTTTCCAGCCGCAGCAATGGGGCATGGCGCAGCTGCGCGCAAAAGCGCTACGCGACTTTGGTGGTGCGCTCGGACCAGAAGCAGCGCATCATATTTCGGTCGGTGCTGAGACTATGGCGCTGCGCATTGAGCGCGAGTCGGCGAATGCATTGGCGCTAGCAATAATGCTCGACGCTGATGATCGTATTGCGGCGGTGTATTACCCCGGCTTGCCGCATCATCCGCAGCACGCTATCGCCACCAAGTTATTCCAAGCGTATGGCGGCATGCTCAGCTTCGAGTTGAAACCCGGTATCGATTGTTTCGATTATATGAACCGGCTACAACTCGCTGTCCCGGCCAGTAACTTGGGCGACACGCGCACCTTGGTGATACCGGTAGCGCATACGATTTTCCATGAGATGGGCCCAGAGCGACGCGCATTGATGGGCATTGCAGAATCACTGATTCGCGTCTCGGTTGGTATTGAAGATACCGAGGACCTTCTTGAGGATTTTAAGCAGGCCTTGGGTTGATTACGGCCCCAGCGTACTGGCCGCTCGTCGGCTGAACACGCTCACACCTTCCGGCATAGTGAACGCCATCATACGATCCAGCAGCGTGGCAATGTTCGAATCGGTGATCAGTAGTGCATGATGCGCTGGCTTCAAGAACCCACTCTCGCGTTGCTTATCCATGAAGCGCAGTAGATCATCGTAAAACCCCTGCGTGTTGAGCAGCCCGACAGGCTTACTGTGGTAACCCAGCTGCAGCCAGGTCATCACTTCAAACAACTCTTCCAGCGTACCGATACCACCGGGAAGTGCGACGAAGCCATCGGCTAATTCGGCCATCAAGGCTTTACGCTCATGCATATCCTTCACCACATGCAGTTTTGTCAGGCGCGTATGGCCGACTTCGCTATCCATCAGCGCACTCGGGATCACACCGGTAACTTCAGCACCTGCTTCCAGCACCGCATCAGCCACAATACCCATCAAACCGACATGGCCGCCGCCGTACACCAGCGACATACCGCGTCGCGCGATCTCTTGGCCGAGTGCTCGTGCCGAGTCGGCATAGGCAGCATCATGACCGGTGGCTGATCCGCAGTAGACGCAGAGGTGTTGAATTCGTGCTGTCATGTCTGAGGATTGCTCTGATCGCTGATCGGTTTGCCTTCACGAGGGTCCTTCGCAGCAGCACCTAATACTAGTCTCGTGCCCGCAATCCGATCATGAAGAAATTGCCGATCCGGATCGAGCAGACTGGTCAGCGCCCACAGCGCCGCACTCAGCATCGGCAGCAGCAAGAGCA
>JBIKUP010000365.1:0-3637 GCA_044347535.1 Burkholderiaceae bacterium | reverse complement strand
TCATGCGCGCTGGGATTGCACGTCTACACCGGGCAATCGCACAGTTCATGCTCGATACGCACACCGCTGAGCATGGTTACACCGAGTGCTATACCCCTTACATTGTGAGCGGTAGTACCTTGCAAGGCACCGGGCAACTGCCAAAGTTCGAGGCGGATCTTTTCGCAGTCAAGAAAGGCGGGCAAGAAGGCGAAAGCGAGCCTTTATACCTGATCCCTACTGCAGAAGTCACGCTGACCAATTTCGTCAACGATGAGATTGTCCCCGCCGAATCGCTGCCGATGAGGTTGGTCGCGCACTCACCGTGCTTCCGGTCTGAGGCGGGCAGCTAAGGTCGAGATGGTGCAAGTCGCTCATCCCGAGCAGTCGTACCAGCAGCTGGAAGAAATGTGCAGCCATGCCGAGAATATTCTCAAGAAGCTCGGCCTGCCTTATCGAGTGATGGCGCTCTGCACCGGTGACATGGGCTTCGGCGCTGCCAAGACCTACGACCTCGAGGTGTGGCTGCCTGCGCAGAATACGTATCGAGAAATATCGTCTGTGTCCAACTGCGAAGCCTTTCAGGCGCGTCGCATGCAGGCCAGATTTAGAAACGCGCAGGACAAACCCGAGTTACTGCACACGTTAAATGGCTCTGGGCTGGCCGTCGGGCGTACCTTGGTCGCTATTCTGGAAAACTATCAGCAAGCCGATGGCAGCATCACAGTACCAGAGGTGCTGTGGCCGTATATGGGCGGGTTGAAGGTTCTGAAGGCCTGATTATCACTGTCGCAAGGCCGGGTGGCATGTAGTGTAGGTGCCATAGAGAATCTGCTACAATCCGCCGCTTCCGGAAACGACCACACCGTTTTCGACCTGGAGAGGTGGCAGAGTGGTCGAATGTACCTGACTCGAAATCAGGCGTACCGCAAGGTACCGTGGGTTCGAATCCCACCCTCTCCGCCATGTCAACAGGTTTTGTGTGCTTTTGGGCGACCCCAGCATGAAATTACCACGCGGGTTTCCACAGTGCCCGTCGTCCGGTAGTGTGTGCTTCGTTTTTGCGGCGAACCTGTTCATAGTCGGGTAGTCCGGCAGCCGGTACCTGCCAGCCAGACAGCATCAGCCAGAACCCAGCTCATCCCTACCCGCTCGCTCAGCAGTTCTATCCTTGTCGGAACCATCACTCAAGCAATAATCGTTAGATTGCCGCCGGTGAGGTCGAGGGTGCTGATCGCTGTCACGGCTACCAACTGCACCACCACATCATTGGTTGTTACGCCCGCCACTCCGTCAGAGATGAACAGATAGTGGTTACCCTTGCCACCAACACGGAACAGCGCAAACTCACCAGCCGCATCACCAGCTGCAGTAAAACGGGTGGCAATATCTGCTAGGGCGTCGGCTAAAGTGGCGCCCGATTTTGCAGCAAAGGTGGCAACGCCGTTAACTTGATTGATGAATGCCTCGTTAATGGTCGCGGCACTGGAACTACCACCGATTACCAGATCCACCCCAAAGTCAATACGATCACCGGTATTCACTGCGCCTTTGGCGAAATCCGAAACAGTATCGCTGCCGGTGGCTTGCCCCGTATCGCCAGCAGCAAATACGAATGTGTCTGAACCTGTGCCACCCGTCAGGCTGTCCGTGCCTCTGCCACCGGTCACAGTATCTATACCCGCACCTGCGGTGGTCGTGTCGTTGCCCAAGCCACCACCCAGGCTATCCGCTCCGATACCACCAACTAAACTATCTGCACCACTGCCGCCCACAATACTGGCACCTGATGCAGCTGCAGTAGCGCGGAACGCCGCTGTAGTGGTGGAGCCAGACAGATCCAACGAACCAGTGACATTGGAGAAGTTGACGATCGCACCTATCGCCAAACCAGTAATTACCACCGTATCCGAATCAGTACTTTTGAAATCAACTACCGTATCACCGCCTTGCAGCACAAAGCGATCGGCAGCTGCACCGCCTGTCATCACGTCGTTACCCGCGCCACCGGTCAGCGTGTCCATGCCACCACCGCCGATCAGCGTGTCGTTTCCAGCAAAACCGGTAAGACTGTCTGCGAGACCGGAGCCTGTAAAGCTGACTGCTTTACCTGTGTTCGCAACAGAAAAACCCGAACTACCAGAGGTGACTGCGGAAAAATTCACCGCAATGCCCGCAGAGGTAAGGTTCGCGGTACCAGAATTTGCAGTGGCTGCAGTAGCTGTCCATGCAGCGGTTACAGTGGCATTCACTGTTGCGCCGGAACTCACTGACAACACGTCAACTCCTCCTGCGCCCAAATCCATCACACGATCAGTACCCGCAGTAATATTGAATGTGTCAACCCCCAACCCTCCGATCAGCGTGTCGTTACCCTCGCCACCATCGATAGTGTCGTTGCCCTCAAGAGCATTGATTGAATCATTTCCAGAGGTACCAGATAGATTATCGTTACCAGCAGTTGGAGTGGGCAATGCAGTAACAAAATCATAGCCAGTGGTACCTGCGTAGCTATTGCCAACCAAATCCTTAACAGTGCCGGCCTCAAATATCACAAAATATTGCGTATTAGCTGCGAGATCATTTGTTGGATTGATCGTAAGCTTTTTATCCGTCCCAAACGTCAATAGATTACTGGTAGCTGCCTCAAACGATTCTACAAGGGTGCCGGTGGTTGAGCCTGATCGGATCTCAATTTTGCCTGTACCCCTTTGTATCGCCTCGCTGAAAGTCAACACAATATTGGCACCAACGCCAACACCAGTGGCCCCATCTGCTGGTAAAAAGGTTGATACTGTAGGCGTAGTAACGTCAGCAGGTACAGTATTGATAGTCAACGACAGAGAATTGTTAGCATCAGCACCATCATTATTGGCATTACCAGCGGCATCAGAAAAACGATTACTGGCAACACTCACTGAACCGGCGACTGTACTATTTGCAAGAGGCGTAAAAGTGGCTGTGTAGCTGATGCCCGAACCAGCGAAATTGGACAATGTTCCACCTGACACCACAACATCATCAGCTGCGAAATTCGTTGATGCTTCACTGAGTGTAAATGTGATCGTGGCTGTTTGGCCAATCGTAAGGCTTGATCGGTTGCTGGTAATTGCAATGGTTGGTCGAGTGGTATCAGCAGCAGCAACGAAGACGGCTGCTGGAGAAACCGTTTCGGAAAAACCTGCATCATCGGAAAAACTAATCAGACAATCAATGAATTTTCCAGAATCAGTCGATTTAATCTGATAACTTGAAGAGTATCCAACGGGCAGCCAATTCACTCCATCCGCACTTGAATACCAAGCATAGCTATACCCATTTGAAGCATTTGCTACTGAAAGTCCATTTAAATCACTAAAAATACCAGAAGTAAACAAGATCGAACCGACAATAGGAGTACCACTTATTGCCAGAGAGCCGTTGTTCGCTGGATAGTTAACTGGCGCAGTGTAAGTGTAATACACATCATATTGCGAAGAACCCGAGTAAGTTGTTCCTTTTACCTCGAGATAGTAGTTCGAAGCTGTAGTTACATTAAAAGACACGCTAGAAAGATACCCACCAGCGACTGCTTGCCCGGTTGAATTGTAAATTGTAACCGTGGGGGATAAATAATTCGAGTAGCCACTGCCCCAAAACCAATTAGCATTCGATGCAG
>JBIKUP010000221.1:0-3645 GCA_044347535.1 Burkholderiaceae bacterium | reverse complement strand
TTGGCCTACGCGAGTAGGCGCACGGCGGATTTTACCCGTACCGCACCGCTTACCGACAAGCGATAAAAAAACGGCACCCGAAGGTGCCGTGAAGAGAGGAGATTACATTCGCAGAAAACTCTGCAGGCTGAAACCAGACCAGCCTATCCATCACCGACCACGAGGGTCGGCGATGAATTCTGTGTTAGCCGAACGGCTCGCAATGGATCAGAACACGTGGCGCACGCCCAGGTTGAAGGCTTTGTTGGTTGTGCCGTTTTCAGAGTTATTGCCAACGGTGTAGGTGGCAGCGCCATCGTTGCTGATTTGGCCGTAGGCGGCATACAGGTTGGTGCGCTTGGACAGGCTGTAGGTGTAGCCAATGCCCCATTGATCAGCGTCATTTGCAGCGTAAACCCCGCGGCCATCAGCACGGATATAAGACGCGATGAACTTGTGTGCACCAAATGGGACAGTGGCACCAAGCAGGTAGTTGCGGGTTTTGGTTTGACCTACCCAATCATTGTCGGCAAAGGCCGCATAGATTTTGGCAAACTCCAAGTCGTAGTTCGCAGCCAGGATGGTGCTTTTCAGACTTGCCGTGTCGGCCGGATTGTTTCTTTCATAGTACGCCAGTCGAACGTTCAGCGGCTTGCTGTCATAACCTACCGAGCCGGTAATCACGCGTTGGCCATCAGTTGCATCCGTTCGCTCTCCAAATCCATAAGCGATTTCACCGCTGAAGTTTTCAAATACCGGCGTGACGTATTTGATGGCGTTATCCATACGAATCGCTCGGTCGGTGCTTGTGATGGCGCCGGTGTTGCTAGCGATGCTGCTAGCGCTGCTGCCGGGCAGCATCAGATTTTGTGCGTTGCCTGCCAGGCCAGATGCAAAGGGGTCAGCAACCTGGTTGAGGGTTAGAAAGTAAGAGGTGTATTGGCGGCCGAGTGTCAGGGTACCGAAATCGCCCTGCAGGCCGACAAAGCTTTGACGTGCAAAGCCGTTGCCTTGGTTGAAACCGCCTTTATCGGCAGCGATGCCAGTTTCCAGTACAAACAGCGCACTCAGGCCGTTGCCCAGGTCTTCCTTGCCTTTGAAACCAATTCGAGTACCCGATTGGGTGCCGCTAGTGATCTTGTTGCCATCAGACAATGGAATTGCGCCTGAGCCGCTATCTAGTTTGGTGCCGATTTCCCGAACAAGACCCATATCCACAATGCCATAGACCTCAACCGCTGACTGCGCTTGAGCGGCGCCAGTCAAAGCGCCGGCCAGTACCAGCGCAAGATTCAACTTCTTCATTTTTTTCCCCAAGTGAGAGTTTTAGAGCGATCCGCACAAGTCGGATGCGCAAACATTAATTAACCAAATGAAAACATCGACAACATCGGTTTTCTCGGCATTCAGCTCTTGGGACGCTCGTTGCGAGTTTGCAAATGACGTTGTTTTATTGACACTACCTTGCGTTGACGTGGCCCCAGTCAGACCGCAGAGTTCGGATGTTTTTGTTTTGATAATTTTTCCGAACCTGATTTCGTCCGATGGCCAACCGAGAGGAACTGCTGATCATTCGCTCCGCCCGCGCTGGCCACCCACAGGCTCAGCTCGCGCTCGGTAAGCGCTATCTGTTCGGCAGCACCAATCTGCCTCAGAGCCATGCCACGGCGTTGCACTGGTTGGAAAAAGCAGCTGAGCAAAACCAGTCCGAGGCCTGGATGCTGATCGGCGAGCATGTGTCGTTCAAGGTGGCGCGCCAGGCAGAAGACCCGTTGAGGGTTGCGGTTTGGTATGAGCGCGCGTTTGAGGGCAAGTCAGCGCGTGCCGGGTTGGTATTCGCAATGCTGGTGTTCAGCTGCTGGACCCAAGCCGAAGACGGACTGCGTCAGAAGTCTATGCGCGCCTTGAAGTTGGCCGCCGATTCGGGCATTGCCGACGCGCAGTGGTTGCTCGCACAGCAGCTGGGTATGCATGAACTGCTAGCCGCCAACACCCTACAGGCGATCCCGCCACAAATACTTCTGCGTCGTGAACAAATTGTGGAGTGGGCAGCAAAGGCGGCGCTTGGCGGAATTGCAGAGGCTCAGCAGGCGTTAGCGGACTATTGGTGGCAACAAGGCGATATCACCCGGTTCATGCTGTGGGGATTGCCCATTGCACAGGAATTGGATCGAAGGGCGCATGGCCCCATGGCTTATCGCTGCAGTTTGGAGAAGCAGGAGCTGGCGCTATTTCTGCGTTGCGCGAAGGCGATGACCATGCAAGCCGATACCAACCTTCGACTCGCGGAGCGATATCTAAAAATTGCGGCGGAGGGTGGTGATGCCAAGGCACAGTTGGCCTATGGCCTGTGGGCGGCGCGGATGGACGAAGACGGCAAACGCGTGCGACGGATACCCGGTGTCGCGCACTACAAGAAAGCAATTCGCTGGCTATCCCAAGCGGCGGAAAACGGAGAGGCTGCAGCGTGGTTCGCCATATCCCGTATCTATCTCAAACCGGAGTTCTCACGCCGTAGTATCAACGAGTCGCGCCGATGCCTTGAGCTCGCCGGTGTGGCCGGGCACCGGACAGCGCAGCTCGAGCTAGCGCAAATTGCCTGGCGGTCCCGCAAAATTGACCGGCGCGGAGATGTACGCGCAGTCTATTGGTTGCAGAAAGCAGCGAGCCAGGGCGATGCTGAAGCGGCCGCGATGCTAAACAGAATTGCGCCACCTGTGCGCCGATCCGAGTGGGCGGGGGTAGCTCGAGCATCGTTTAATCGCGATATCAGTAGTCAATACCCCTTTCTTGCAGCGCGAGTTGAACTCGCTTTCTGGTTTGGCTTGACCCGCGCAGAAGCGCTGCTGATTGATGTTGAAGCTTCTGACCATGGACACTGTCTGGAAGTTGATATCCGCGACTCCCATCCTCGAAGTAGGCGCCGGCTAATACAAATACTCTCTGGTGAACAAAGACGCGCATTGGAACGTGCCTCACGCGTGTTTGATATTACGGATACGCGCGGCCAAAACGGACCAGAAGGAAATTACCGACAACGCTTGTACCGGTTCCGAAGCATCTTCGGGCTGCAGCGCGCCACACACAGCCGCCGCGCTTGAGGCTTCGCATGTTCGCTAGCGATTTCGCCTCCGCTCCAGAATCTGTTTCCTTCTTCTAAACGGTGCCAACGTTAGCGCTAGCAGGCGCTAAATCTCGACACTGCCTTCAAACACGCTGACCGCTGGGCCGGTCAGCAACACGGGCGCGCCATTCCCCTGCCAAGCAATCGTGAGCCGACCGCCGCGGGTCTCAACAGCGACAGGTGAATCCAGATCGCCGCGCAGAATACCCGACACCACAGCAGCACAGGCGCCTGTGCCACAGGCAAGCGTCTCACCCGCACCCCGCTCAAACACGCGCAACTTAATATTGTGCCGATCAACCACCTGCATAAAACCCGCATTCACGCGCCGCGCAAAGCGCGCATGATGCTCAATCGTAGGGCCATCAACCGCGACTGGCGCTGAAGCAGCATCCTCTACCCATTGCACGGCGTGCGGATTACCCATCGACAGCACCGCGATTTCAATCGGGCGATCGTGAACTACCAAGGGCCAGAGCGACAGGCTTCCCGCCGATCGCACTTGCAGGCCGTGGTGGTCGAACGGCACGCGCTGCGGGTCC
>JBIKUP010000220.1:0-3647 GCA_044347535.1 Burkholderiaceae bacterium | reverse complement strand
CCAGTGCTACTGAATCGAAGCGATGCAAGAAGGTCTCCAGACTATCGCCCTGCTCAGGCGTGGAGCCCAGACTGAACACCAACTTGGGTTCGACATGGACTTGCTTGACACTACGCAACTTGATGCAGGCAGCATTGTCTTCTGCATCAACCATCGAGTGCTCGTATAAAAAGCCTAGGCAGGGAACGCTAGTCTGTGCGCTCGGGTCTTGCGGGCTCACGGGAATCATCTTGCGCCCAACCAATCGCGAGCCATCGGCCACACTCAGAGTATGCAACGTCTCGAGTACGCGCTCTGCCTCTTCGCCGGTCAGTCCGAGATGAGTTGCCTGCGGCTCGAGCAAGCCACGGCGCGCCTGAGACGCCTGAATCAGGTGGGCATAAGAAAGAAGTCGGGAGGTGTGCAGCATTTGCGGAACCCGTCAGATGTGTAGGATCGAAGCTCTTTGTACCGATTTTATCTAGACACTTCTAATAGATTTTACCTATCAAACACCAATAGTCTATATTTGTGTAGATATATTCGCCAAAAATCTTGTTTTTATTGCCCTTGCCGCTTAGTATTGTGCAGGTTGTAAGGTTAAACTATTCAATATTTTTTGCGCTGCATTATCGAAAATGAAAACAATGGATATGCCCGCTGCCTCAAAGCTTTTCTCGATCGGCGCCATGTCGCGCGAAACCGGTATTCATGTCTCCACTATCCGTATGTGGGAGGCGCGCTATGGCGCGTTACAGCCAGTGCGTACCGAAGGCGGTGCGCGCCGCTACACCACCACCGACTTGGAGCGACTTCGACTCATCAAGTTGCTAGTTGATCGCGGCCACAAGCCCAGTGCACTGGCATCGCAGGATCTCGACCAACTTCATGCTGAGGTATTCGGGCCGAGTATTCACAACGGAAGTCCGCCCTCCAACGAGTTACGTATCGCTTCGATGGGTAGTACCACTTGGCGTTCGCTGCTGTTTACTGATCCGGCGATGCAGGCCTGGACGCCCGCCGCGCATTTCGATGCCTTGTCCGAAGTGGAAAGCCGGCTTGAGTCATTTGATCTTGGCATCGTACTGACGCCTGCGCTGCAAATGAATCTCGCCAAATATCTGGCGGCTGCGTTTTCAGTCTACAAATCCAAGACCCTGGTTGTGATCTATGAATTCAGCAGCAGCAGCGTGATTCGCTTTCTGAGTGCCTTGGGTATTGAATGCATCAAATACCCCGCTGCACCAATGGATATGGCACGCAGCCTGGCCAATGTTATCGAAGCGCGGCAGGCGGATCATCAATCGCCGGCCCAGCCGCGCTTTGGGATAGAGACACTACAAACCATTGCGGTGACAGATACCAACTTGCTGTGTGAATGCCCCAAGCACTTGGCCAGTCTGATCATCAGCCTTCACAGCTTTATTCAATACAGCAATGAGTGCGTGAATGACTCGCCGAAAGACGCCCTCATCCACGAAAAGCTGCGCGACATTGCTAGCCTCGGCATCGTGCAGCTGGAATCGGGCCTTGACCTTGTGCTCGAGGCAGAGAAAATCAATCGACAGCACGCCGCATGAAGCCAATCGCCATCTTCCGCCATTCGACCGCTGACGGTCCCGCCTATTTCGCGACCTTTCTTGCGCAGCAAAACCTGCCCTATCAAGAGATTCGTATTGACCTTGGTGAAACCGTGCCCGAGCGCGCCGACGACTTTGCAGGTATTGCCTTGATGGGCGGCCCGATGAGCGTTAACGATCCTTTGCCTTGGATACCTGCCTCGCTGGCGCTGATACGCGACGCGGTCGAGCGTGATATCCCGCTGATCGGGCATTGCTTGGGTGGGCAACTGATCAGCAAGGCCTTGGGCGGTACCGTAACCCGTAATCCCAACGGTAAGGAAATCGGCTGGCATCGTCTGCACGTTACCGATGCCGCATTGGGGCAGCACTGGCTGGGAACCGACAATGACTTGGTTGGTTTCCACTGGCACGGCGAAACCTTCACCCTGCCACCGGGTGCAGTATGGTTAGCACGCAGCGAGGCGTGTGCGCATCAAGCCTATGTACTCGGGCCGCACATCGGCATGCAGTTTCATATTGAAATGGATGAGCCCACCATCGCAAGCTGGTGTAGCGAAGGCGAGCCGGAGATCAACGCAGCGAGAAGTAAACTCGAGGTGCATCCCCATATGATGACGACGCAGCAAATCACCGAAGGCATACCCAGCCATCTAGCGATCATGCGAGCGGCAGCAGATCATCTCTACCACCGCTGGATCAGCAACTTAAAAGGCTGAAGTCGCTCACTCGCTTGCTGTGGCCTCTTGCTCCCGCCGATACCGCAGCGAAGAAACTACCGATGCCACGATAAAGGCAATGCCGATCAACCCTGTAACGATTTCCGGCACATGGAATTTCATGGTGATGAACATGATCAACGCCAGAATACCGATCGCATAGTGCGCGCCATGTTCAAGGTAGACATACTCGTCCAGCGTGCCCTGCCTGACCAGAAACACCGTAATTGATCGTACAAACACCGCACCGATGGCGAGGCCAAGCATGATAATCACGACATCATTGGTAATCGCGAATGCGCCGATCACGCCGTCAAATGAGAACGATGCATCAAGCACCTCAAGGTAGAGGAAACCACCAATGCTGCCGGTTTTAACGGCTTTGGCAACATCGCTCTCGCCGGACTCTTCTTTCTCGAGCATGTTGCCCAGAATATCCACGCCGACGTAAACAATGATGCCCCACACGCCGGCGGTCAGTACGGCAAGATGGTTGTTCGGCTCAGCGAGCGTCAGACTTGCCAGCACGACCGAGAGTGCGATGAAGATGGGTACCGCCTGAATCTTGCCGTAACTCGACATCTTCTCCTCGAAGTGTCCGGCCCAATGTAATTCCTTGTCTTCGTCGAACAAGAAATTCAAGAACACCAGCAGCAGAAACACACCACCGAAGGCAGCGACTTCATCGTGATGCTTGGTGAGGTAGTACGAAAACTGTCGCGGATCGTGCAGCGCCAGATTCCAGACTTCAGCGGCACCAAGGTCAGCGGTTTGCGCAACGATGACCAGCGGGAACAGCAAGCGCATACCAAACACGGCCACCAGAATACCGAGCGTCAAAAACAGCTTTTGCCAGAATTCATCCCAGTGCTTCAACACCGAGGCATTGACCACGGCATTGTCGAACGAGAGCGATACCTCGAGGACACCGAGTATTAGCGCAATACCGAAACCGGTAATTGCAGCCTCCGTGCCGCCGTGTTCATAACCCCACCAAGTCGCCAGCCCGAGGCAGACCAACGCAAAAAGAATTGAACCACTAAAGTGCCGCAAATCAGACCTCCGACGTCATGTTTTTGTAGGGTGAATCTTTATGAGACGCTCTATCTAGATACCTGTTTTTTTAGAGAGTCTGGGCTCTGTACCAATGACTCAAGCTGGCTTAGCTCAGACTTAGCTTGGATATATCTTGGATTCATCGACAAGCGGCTGATTCAGTTGGTCAGAACGCTGGCTTTATATCACAAGGTGCTACTACTGCGCTGATCCGTCACACTCTGAGACAGGCCATATCAATAGTCCTTGGCGTAGCGGAAACTTGGCGCACTCATTGGGCAAATGATTGAGGCAATATCTCGCGGAATTCAAG
>JBIKUP010000219.1:0-3650 GCA_044347535.1 Burkholderiaceae bacterium | reverse complement strand
AAAAACCGGCGACCGCATCCTTGAAGACGCCAGACTCGAGACCGAGGCAGACGGCTACATCTACGTTAAAACCATCGACAAAGGCTTCATCAGCCTGCGCCCCAACTCTTCGCTGAGTGTCGAGTCGTATCACTACGATCCGCAGCACCCCAATGACACCCGCATCAAGCTCACGCTGCACAAAGGCGTGATGCGGTCTATTTCAGGTGTAGGCGCGCAAAGTGCCAAAGACAAATTCCGTCTCAACACCCCCGTGGCCGCGATTGGTATCCGCGGTACTGATTTCTCTACCTTCACCGACAGCGGTACGACGTTGTTGTCGGTACGCAGCGGCGGCGTAGTTGCTTCGCCTTTTGGTGGTAGTTGTGACCCCTCTGGCATGGGCCCCTGCGAAGGAAAATTCTCCGCTGATTTACTCGCCGGTCGCGCTGAATCCGTGTTGCAAGTTAAGCTCGGTGATGCACGCGCACGGCTGATCGATAGCCCAGCGCAACAGCTACAACCCGACAAAATCGCGCCACCACTGCCAAGCGAAAAAACCTCGGCCAACAAAACCAACCAGTCGATGCCGTCGAATACAACTACCTCGGAAATCGAGTTGGCACAAGCCGTAGAAAAACTCGACGCCATCACCTGGGGCCGTTGGCAGTATCTCGTCAACATGTCACCCGCCAGTAGCGTAGAAGAAGTACAGCGACGCATGGGTGGGCAGTTCCCATTAATCGCAGGCTTGTACGCCATGGGCCGCACAGCGGAAGGTGATCTCACACTACCGCGCGATGGTAAGTTTGGTTTTGTACTCAAAGGCTATGAAGCCTTCATCCTCAATTACAACAGCGGTCGCGCCGAGAACGCCGGCATACGCAACGGCGCGTTGTCGATCGACTTTGACCGCCGCACGTTTGACACCAGCCTCGAGGTACATGGCGATTCAGGCGCGGTGGCGGTCAGAGGGCGCGGCAACATCACGCGTGATGGCCAAATGGTCGGCGACCTCGTGCGCAGCAATGCCATGATTGATGGCGTGCTGGCCGGGCAAGACGCGCGGCAGGCGGGCTACGTCTTCAGCAAGCCCGTCGATGAACGCGGCTTGTCTGCGTACGGAGCGACTTATTGGGGTCGTTAAGTTCGGTACTGCGGCATCATCGCACCCGTTTACTGATTGCAGCGCTGGCGACAGCGCTGGTGCTTTTTCTGGGCATGCAAAGCAGTATGCCCAGCGCAATGCGGCGCCTTGAATGGTTGGTTCATGATTGGCACACCAGCATGCGCCGCGCACCCCTCGCACAAGACAAAGCCGTGGCGATTATCGATATCGACGAAGCTAGCATCGATGCCATCGCTGGCTGGCCCTGGCCCCGTGAAATCGTCGCCCACCTTGTGCGTACCCTCCTTGAACAATACGACGCACGTACCGTAGCGCTCGATATTGTTTTTCCAGAGCCAGTAGATGCAGCGGGTGACAAACAGCTCGCGCAGCTCGCCGAATCCAAGCCCGTCATACTCTCGCAAGTATTCGACATGTCTGGCCGCGACGACGCACCGAAAGTAGGGCAGCCAGTCGGTGGTTGGTCATTTGTGTCTGCGAACACGCCGCCCGAAGCCGACGGCCACATCGCCAACCACAGCGGTCTCAGCAAAGCCGCTTGCGTCGGGCATATCAGCCCACAACCCGATTTTGACGGGCAGGTACGCAGAATCGCACCACTCATTCAGTACCAACAGCACACCTATCCCATGCTCGCACTTGCGGTGCTGGCTTGCGGTCAATCGCGCGCACAACGCGAAGCTTTGCAGCAAGCCAGCAATGCACTCACACGTGATGCCTACATTCGCATACCGTATCGCATTGGGTTGCAGGGGTACACCGTTATACCAGCGGCAGATATTGTGTCCGGTCGCGCACCCAAAGAACTCATCGCGCAACGGCATGTACTGGTGGGCTCATCAGCACTCGGTTTAGGCGACCGTGTCGCAACACCCATTCACCCCTGGCTACCCGGTGTAGTGCTACATGCCGAGCTACTCTCTGCACTCATGCAAGAGCAACAGCAGCCCATGCATCGACAAGACTACCGTTGGGTATCGTGGCTATGGGCGCTGGGTAGCATTGCGGTATTAGCGATTGCATTCGCGCGTGCGCGAGCAAGAAATGCGCTGGTGCTGTTAGCGTTAATTGCTGTTGCTTGGCTACTGCTCGTCGATTACTTGCTGTCGCATGAACACACCATCAACGTGAGCTTGCCTTTGGTGCCGCTAGCAGTTTTTTTATTTGTACAAGCGCCCATCGAATGGATGCAAACACAAACCGCAGCGCGCTCATTCGCAGCGCGTATGCGCAAATATTTGCCACCCGTTGTGCTGGATCAGTTAGTACGAGAATCACGCGATCAAGCCGCCATAAAACCAGCGCGACACGTCATCAGCGTCTTGTTTGTGGATGTGCGTGGCTACACCGCAACCGCAGAAACCATGCAACCCGAACGCTTGGCTGATTTCACGCAAATGATACTCAGCGCACTCACCACCGAAGTACAAAAGCAAGACGGCACCCTCGACAAATACATGGGTGATGCGCTGATGGCATTTTGGGGTGCGCCGCTAGCGCAACAAGATCATGCCGAGCGCGCCTTGAAAGCCGGTATAGGCATGCTGCAAGCAGTGAGCGATATCAACAGCACACTGCCGCAGCGCTACCCGGATCTACCTCCCATCGAAGTACGCATCGGCATCGCGAGTGGCGAAGCCGTGGTCGGTGAGTTAGGCACACCACAACGCAGAAGTTACACCGCGATTGGTGATGCAGTGAACCTCGCTTCGCGCTTGCAAGACCACGCAAAAACCACCACGCATCACATGCTGTTGAGTGAAGCCACTGCGCAATTACTGCCAGCGTTTCCTTTGCAAGCATTGCCTGCAGTGACCATCCGCGGCCGCAGCCGTGTCGAGCCTTTGTATGCGCTGGTAGGAGAGCCAGCATGAGCATCAGCATCCGCTTATTCGCTCGCCAACTACTATGCAGCGTGCTTTTGTTCGCAAGTGGTGCAGCGTTTGCTGCGAGTGATGAATCTGAAATGGAAGCGGTCACGCGCGCCATTATCGGTGGCGATTTATCTACCGCATTAAAAATGCTTCGGCGCATGGAGCAAACAGCGCCTGAGGATGCGGGTGGATTATTAGATGTGGCCATGCTGTATTGCGAAGCAGGGCAGAGTGATGATGCCGAGCGCGTGTTTCAATTACTTGAAACAAAATACGCCCCACCACCCGCTATTCAGCAGCTGATTGATTACACCCGTCAACTTGGCTGCGCGCGTCCACCACCACGTCGCTGGAGTCTGAATTACGGCATTTCTGCCGGGTATACCGACAACGTCAATGCCGGGCCATCACAATCCACCATTCGTCTGCCGGATGCCGCACCCATCCGTGAGCTAACACTATTGCCCAGCTATTTAGCGCGCGCAGATACCTTCATTGGCTTGGATGCCGCTGGCGAATTCCAATTGGTAGGTGATAAAGCGGTCACGCTGATTGGTGGTCTGCGGGCACGGCAATACACGTCAGAATCACAATTCAGTTACCAGCAGTTGCTGGCGGGTGTCAGCGCACGTCAGTTGATTGGCCAACAAATGTGGGATGGCTTGCTC
>JBIKUP010000218.1:0-3652 GCA_044347535.1 Burkholderiaceae bacterium | reverse complement strand
AGCCACGACTCAAAATCACTGTGCCACCCACCTTCGCGCGCTACTTGTTGGTGCCGAATATCGACTCTTTCACCACCGCGCATCCCGAGATCGCCGTCGAGATATTTCTCTCTGTGCCTTTGTATGACTTGGCTTTGGCTGAAAGCGATCTCGAAGTGCGCTTCGGTCCTGGGCGCTATCCGAATTTACAGTGTGAGTTACTGTTTTCCGAGCCGACGTTCGCTGTCGCCAGCCCGAAGTATCTGGCACAGATTGATGAGCTAAAGGAACCTGCCGATCTGAAGAACGCGACGTTGGTACGCTCTGCGCTTGAGCCGTGGCAGCCTTGGTTTGAGGCTGCAGGCTTGGATTGGCCTGAGCCTACCACCGGCATCCGCGTGGATGATCTGGGGCTACTCCAAGAGATGGTGCGCCATGGCCATGGTGTTGGTCTCGCCCGTGCGCACTTCGCGCGTGAACTTATCGAGGCTGGCGAGCTCGTGCGTCTGTTTGATGTTCAGACCGGCGCGCCTCCGCATGCTTACTATGCGGTCTATGAAAAACAGGTGCTGGAACGGCCCGAGGTTTCACTGTTTCTTCAGTGGATGAAGGATACCTTCGGTAGTCTTTGATCGTACGATCGATAATCGAACCCAGCTCGTAGTATGTTTAACTTCGCGCATAGTACTGATTAACTCTTTTCTCAATATTTTCACAACGAACATTACCTAGTCTCTTGCTACTCAAGTAGTCCTTGATGCGTGCATCCCGTACGCCTACTTGAACGCAGGAGAATTCGATGAGTGTCAATTTTGGAGCCGGCTTGGCTCCCGCCCCCAACAATCCCAACGGCAATGATGCGCCGCCGCCACAACAGCCGGTAGCGCAGCCCAATGCACCTACGGTGGGAGCCACCGCAGCTACTGCATCGCCGCTGACTACGCCACCGGCAGGCGATAGCGCATTGGACAGCACAGATCCTACACTCACCAATCGGCAGCCGCTTCGTTTGGCGCTGAACAAGCTACGCGAGGATTGGGTTCGGGTCGAAAAAGCGATTCAGGAGGGCGACCTCAAGTTAGTACATCACATGCTGAACGAAGGCCTTGTACCTTGCCTGGTTGATGAAGACGTATCAGGCATGTCAGTGATTACCGCATTGCCAACAGATTTATTCATGCACTTACAGGACATCGAACTATTTGATCGCTTCATCAGCCTGTTTGCCCAGCATGATATGCAAGCTGATCTTTACAAGTACACGAGTCGGGTAGGAAACGGCATTTTGTTGAGACGACTGGTGCAAAGTGGTGTCGAGGGCTGGCGAGCTGTGTCATCGGAGCTTGGTAGCCTAATAACCAGCGTGCTCAGTCGGGGCGATGCAAAGCAACTTAATGCATTATTACAACTGAAGAAAGAAAGCTTCTCATTTCAGCAATTGGACTGGGATGGTATCTGGTTTAGTGGCATGCAGTCGCAAAAAAATTCATCCAGTTCAGAGATCGTTGCTGTATTGATTCGTTATCTCAAGCCTTCAGAATTCTCGCGCGTGTGCCAAGCAAACATGTTCCGCCTAGCGGGCGAAGCGGGTGATCACCGTTTGGTTACCGCTCTGGTGCAGTGGCTGGGTGATGATATCGATACGTTTTCAGAGTCGCCGTTTTGGCACTACGAGCAAGGTAAATTTTCACCCGAGACCTTTGCGACGATAGTCAAAGGCGGTGTTCCGAAAGAAGGATTCAAGTTGCCGTCGCCGGAAAAGCCAAACGCGCAGGAATTTCAACTTGTCTTGTATGGGCCGGATTTATCGAATGGTCCGTTTGCACAGATGTCGGTGGCTGCAGAGAGTTCATCCAACATAATTATCAACTTTGTTTTCCGCAAGGCGCTTGGTGTCACCGAAGGGCGAATTTTCAGTGTGCTTTCGAAGAGAGCCCAATTACGCCAACCGGGCCAGATAGCGACAGATTTATTTCAAAATGGTTTGGCGGCGCCGCTTGCGATCAAGCTTGCACAGAAAATGGGTGATTTTCTGAAGTTAAGCAGACTAAAGGCTATCAATAGCTCTGATGGATTTGCCTTTCTCGCTTATCTCAATGAATGTCTTCATCCCGACGCGGTCAACCCGCTTCAAGATTCGCTATCGATTGCGCAAGCGAAGATCATTCACGATGCATCGCTGGCCGTACTCGAACAACAATTGGGTGGTCCTATCGGGTTTTATAGCCGTATGCTCGCTTGCGTCGGGCTAGGCGGTTCCGTTGATGGCAAGCAGCTTAATGTGAACTTTCAGCAGGCTATGGGCCTTCCGATAAACATCGTGCAGCAGCTCGGCGCTACCCTGAAGGCTTTATGCGATGAGGTCATGGCCAGCGCCGTACCGTTGAACTTGATTAAGCCAGGCATGACCGGCGCCGACGTTCAAGCGGCATTTCATCGCTGGATCCAACAATGTGTTGCGCAACGTATCGTTAACCGGCTACCGCAAGATCTTGGGCTCAGTATTGCAAAGCGCGACTGGAACTATGTAGATGAAGATAGCGACACCGATGATGAAGATCCCCAAGTTGCACTCGCCGAGTTGATTTCACCTATCAATTATCTGGTCACATCCGTGATCAGCCAATACGGTAGGCTACTCGCCGAGGATATCGAGGTAAATAGCATCGCGATGGTTGAGGCATGCCGCTCGCTGCAGCTTAATCCTTCTACCCCCGTTGACCCCTATGACACAGAGTTAGATTCTACTGACGAGGTCTCGTCAAGCGCAGATGAAGATTCTGATTCGGAGTCATCCTCCTCCTCCTAGCCAGTATCCTTGGTTCCGGCGTAGGCGCTGCATGCCAAATACGCTAGAACTGAAGCCTGGCCATGCCAAGGGTGGTCATCAGCACCGCTGATGACCACATCAAGATGCTTGGTATTCCGTTCATCACAAAAACTTTCAACCTTCCCGCCAAACCTTTTCAGCCGAAAACCGCTCAAATCAGCGTTTTGAGGCTGACGCATTCGATAGACTAGCGCTCCTTGTTGATGGGAGGCGAAGTTTGCCTCTGCTGGTATTTTTCCTGCCCAAATGAACGCCCCTACAGAACCTGTCTTTTCGCTTGCGCGCCAGCGCGAGGTGGTCGCTGCGCTACAAGCGGCGCTACCCAAGCACGCGGTCCTGCATCAGGAGGAAGACACTCGCCCCTACGAATGCGACGGTTTGTCAGCCTACCGGCAGCTACCGATGGTGGTGGCGTTACCGGAAAACGAAGCGCAAGTGATTGCTGTGCTGCGCGCCTGCCACCGACTGAACGTACAGATTGTTCCGCGTGGCGCTGGTACCGGGCTGTCTGGTGGAGCAACACCAATTGCAGACGGCGTCGTGTTATCCACTGCGCGCTTGAATCGTATTCTCAAATTGGATGCTTATTCACGTACTGCGGTGGTACAGCCGGGCGTGCGTAACTTAGCGATTTCCGAAGCAGCTAATCCGCATGGTTTGTACTACGCGCCCGATCCTTCATCGCAGATTGCTTGCTCGATCGGCGGTAATGTCGCTGAAAACTCGGGTGGTGTGCACTGTTTGAAATACGGCCTGACGGTACACAACGTGCTGCGCGTACGTATGGTCACGATCGAGGGCGATGTAGTCGAGCTCGGCAGCGAAGGTCTGGATGCGCCCGGT
>JBIKUP010000217.1:0-3660 GCA_044347535.1 Burkholderiaceae bacterium | reverse complement strand
ATGCTGGTGGCACTGGGTCTCACGCTCATGAATATCTGGCACGGTTTGTCTCGGCTCGAGGCAGTGGGCCAAGTGCTGTGGCGACAGCTACAGCCGCTGATCCGTAAGCTGCTACCGGTGCAGCGCACATCACAAGCGATTGCGCTCGGTGGACTGTGGGGCTGGGTACCCTGCGGTATGGTGTACAGCGTGCTCATGACAGCACTGCTAAGTGGCTCAGCAACACGTGGCGCACTCGTTATGCTCGCCTTTGGTCTGGGTACGCTGCCGCTGCTATTCACCATGGGGATGGCCGGCGCTTCGATACAAGCGCTACTACAGCGATCATCGGTGCGTCGCATCGCTGGCTTAGTGGTGCTTAGTTTCGGTGTTGCAGGCTTGGTTCGCGTTGGTATGGGTGTATCTAACGTCTGGCTGGATACACTGTGCATCACGCCCGCTCTGCATTAACAGCCACCACGATGAACACAGCAGCCCTATCGACCCTGCAATCATCAGACTGCTTTCATTGCGGCTTGCCGGTGCCCGCGGGTAGCCGATGGTCGGTAAAGATTGATGCTGTCGAGCAGCCCATGTGCTGCCCGGGCTGCGAAGCGGTTGCACAATCGATTGTCGACAATGGCCTGACCGATTTCTACCGCACCCGACAAAGTCTGCCGCAGGGCGTGACTGAGACGATTCCGCAGGCACTCAAGCTGTATGACGTTCCAGAGCTTGCTGCACAGTTCACCCGTGCTGATGGTGGCGCTGAGGCTACGCTCTCCATTGAGGGTATTCGTTGCGCTGCATGCGTTTGGCTGATCGAGCGTCGTTTGGCGCAGGTGCCCGGGCTTACCGCAGTCAACTTGAATGTCGCCACCGAGAAGCTGCAAGTGCGATGGGATACATCGCAATGCAAGCCCAGCGATATTCTGCAAGCAGTGCATGAAGTGGGATACAAAGCCTACCCCT
The DNA here is from genome assembly GCA_044347535.1 of Burkholderiaceae bacterium. Lineage (GTDB taxonomy): Bacteria > Pseudomonadota > Gammaproteobacteria > Burkholderiales > Burkholderiaceae_D > Pernthalerella. The sequence goes on along the minus strand of JBIKUP010000217.1, from coordinate 2,709 downwards.
TCGATCCGATACAGCATGGCGAGCTGCTGCGAAAAAATTCACGGCAGCTCTTCAAGCGCTGGTTCGTCGCCGGGCTGTCGATGATGCAGGTGATGATGTATGCAGTACCGGCCTATCTGACCGAGGATGGCGGCATCGAGCCCGAGATGGCGCAGTTGATGCGCTGGGCGAGTTTGGTGTTGACCATACCTGCAGTCTTTTACTCGGCCTCACCTTTCTTCAAAGGCGCACTCGCCGATGTGCGTCAGCGTCGGCTTGGCATGGATGTACCGGTGGCATTAGGTATCGCGGCCGCGTTCATTGGCAGTTTGTATGCGACCTTGCTCAACCAGGGTGATGTCTACTTTGACTCGATCACCATGTTTGTTTTTCTGCTGCTGGGTAGTCGTTATCTTGAACTGCTCGCGCGGCGAAGAGCGGCTTCATCACTAGAGCGATTACAGCATGCCTTGCCGGATGCTGCCTGGTTGTTTAGAGAGTTTCCCAATGATCGAAGTACGACCCAAGTGGCTGCAACTCAGTTGCAAGCCGGTGATGTGGTGCTCGTCAAGCCGGGCGAACCCGTGCCAGCGGATGGCGTCATCGTCGAGGGTGAGACAGCGATTGATTTGTCCTTGCTGACTGGCGAAAGTAAACCCCAAGCAAAACAAGTCGGGGCGATGGTGGCAGGCGGTGCGATCAATCTGAGTGCGCCCATCGTTGTCCGCATCGATAAGGTCGCCAAAGACAGCACGCTCGCTGCGTTGATCCGTTTGATCGAGCGGGCCGGCCAAGGCAAGCCGGTGATTGCGCAGTGGGCCGATCGCGTTGCTGCCTGGTTTGTTGCAGGCTTGTTGTTACTCGCGATTGCCGTGCTGCTGTTTTGGCTTTGGCATGATGCATCACGCGCGTGGCCGGTAGCGATTGCGGTGTTGGTGGTTTCCTGTCCGTGTGCACTATCCCTCGCCACACCCTCGGCACTGGCGGCGGCGACTAACCGCTTACTCCAGCAGGGCGTGTTGGTGATACAGCCACATGTATTAGAGACCTTGCATCGCGCCACGCATATCGTTTTCGATAAGACCGGCACCTTGACCGAGGGACGCCCCGTTGTGCGGCAGGTCACAATGTTTAGCGCGCATACCGAGGCTCAGGCGCTGCACATCGCAGCTGCACTCGAAGCAGGGAGCGCGCATCCGATCGCGCATGCATTTGCAAGCTTCGCCAGCGCTGACGTTCAAGTGACGAATCCCGTGTTTGTTCACGGGCAGGGTATCGAGGGGCAGATTAACGGTAAGGTTTTCCGTATCGGTCATGCGCAGTTTGTTGCTGCTTTAGCGGGTGAGGTACCAGCGCATGTGTCTACTGCGGACGTGACTGAAATCTATCTTGGCACTGAGCATGAATGGATTGCGCGTATCGCACTCGCAGACGGCATCAAGCCGGAAGCAAAGTCCACTATCGCCTGGTTCAAGGCGCGCGGTCTGCGGGTTATTCTGCTATCGGGTGATTCCTCAGACATCGCACAATCGGTGGGCTCGGCACTTGAGATGGATGAGGCGTATGGTGACAGGCTACCGCATCACAAAATGGCATTCGTGCAGGAGTTACAGCAACAGGGTGCGACGGTGGTGATGGTGGGCGATGGCATCAATGATGCAGCTGTATTGCGTGGCGCAGATGTTTCATTTGCGATGGGGTCGGGTGCCGCGTTGGCGCAGTCGCATGCCGATGCGGTGTTGCTGTCAGCAGGCTTGGTGTCGCTACGGGATGCGGCAATAGCAGCTGATGCCTGCATGCGGGTGATCCGACAAAATCTGGCCTGGGCCACTCTGTACAATCTGGCGGCGATACCGGCGGCGGCTATGGGTGTGCTGAGCCCGTGGATGGCAGGCGTTGGTATGTCAGCCAGCTCTGCGCTGGTGGTGTTGAATGCGTTGCGGTTGCAGCGCCCGCGCCGCACTTAAGAACCTATCTCGTTAGGCCGCTTGAGGCGCTGCCGCCATGCCATCGACCCAACGAGACCGGTTCTCAATAGACTTGTACCTTACAGGATCATGGAATCACTTTATCTGTTGATACCCCTTTCGGTGGCCATCGTGTTCTTTGCGCTTTGGGTCTTCTTCAAGGCGATGGATAGCGGCCAGTTCGACGATCTGGAGGGGCCGGGTATGCGGATTCTGCAGGACGACGATCGGGTGCACGATGATGCCCACCCCTCAGAAAGCAATACCAAGAAATAAGCCAACACAGGCTTACAGGGCCTTCTTGCCCTTTTTGACCCAAGTCAAGGAATTCAAGACCTCGGGAACGTAACCTCCCCTCGGATTTGTTGTAATCCGTCTATATTTCCAGAGGAGTTCCCGTGGACACTGCACAAAACTACAACTACCGCGTGGTCAAGCAGTTCGCGATCATGACGGTGGTGTGGGGCGTGGTGGGTATGCTGGTAGGGGTCATCATCGCCGCTCAGCTCGCGTTCCCTGCGCTGAATTTCGATATCCCTTGGCTGACCTATGGTCGGCTGCGGCCGCTGCACACCAATGCCGTGATTTTTGCGTTTGGTGGTTCGGCGTTGTTTGCCACTTCCTACTACGTGGTGCAGCGGACGTCTCAGGTGCGCTTGTTTTCCGATGCATTAGCGAGCTTCACCTTCTGGGGCTGGCAGTTGGTGATTGTGCTTGCCGCGATCACGCTGCCGATGGGCTTCACCAGTGGTAAGGAATACGC
>JBIKUP010000006.1:0-13522 GCA_044347535.1 Burkholderiaceae bacterium | reverse complement strand
TGACCAGTGGGCAGGGTGGAGACACGCACATCCACGGGTTTGCCGCCGACCCGTAAGGTGATACGGCCGTCTTGCGGCAAACGCTTCTCGGCAATATCCAGCTGCGACATTATCTTGATGCGTGAGATTAAGGCGGCATGGATGCCTTTTTTGGGTCGTACGACATCGCGCAGCCGACCATCAATCCGAAAGCGAACGATCGAGATTTGCTCGAAGGGCTCGATATGAATATCCGAGGCGCCCTCGCGCAGTGCTTGCGTTAGCAGTGCGTTGATCATGCGAATCACCGGCGCATCATCAGCCGCTTCAAGTAAATCTTCAACGGCGGGCATTTCTTGCATCAGTCGTGCGAGGTCGAGATCTGACTCAACTTCGCCCACCACCTGTGCGGCGTCACCACCACTGCTGGCGTAGGCCTGCGCGATGGCTCGCTCGAGTTGTTCGCGCGGTAGCGTGTTCACTCTCACGCGCCCAAATCGACGGCTGATCTCCGCCAATGCTGCAGGTGGTGTCGTATCTGACACCCAGACATCGACAGGTTCGTCCGCCACACCCGCCTGCGCCAACACACCAAAATCGCGCGCGAAAGCAAACGGCAGTAAGCGGGGGTCTTGCATCACTGCGCTCATGGCTCTTTGGAGATCTTATCGATGTTCATCATGGATTAGCGTTGCTCGATTTGCGGTGGTTCAACTCGGAACGTCTCGGGTGAGTTTGCGGGCTTGGGTGAGGTGAAGTCCGTTACCGGCGTGGCGCGATTCAGCATCACGCCGCCCACCGGCTTGCCACCTTCGAGCGGTGGTAGCTGCGGCGGGTCGGTTTGTGGCAGCAGCACACTCGGTGCTGGCTGCACGCCGGATTGCGCATTCCGGATGTAGTCGTAGCGGTCACTGGCTACCGAGATACTTTCCTCATTACTGCGGATGATGGTCGGACGCAGGAAAACCATTAAGTTAGTTTTAGTGCGGCGCTTGGACTGGTAACGAAACAGATTGCCAACTAGCGGCAGACTTCCAAGCCCGGGGACTTTCTCCATGGTGTTGGACTCGGTATCTTCAATTAGCCCACCCAGCACAATGATCTGTCCATCATCGACCAGCACATTGGTATCGATCGAGCGCTTGCTGGTAATCAGACCCGATGCCGTGGACTGCTGGATATTGGATGTCTCCTGGTAAATCGCCATCTTCACAGTACCACCTTGCGAGATGGTGGGGCGTACACGCAGTGAAAGACCAATATCGCGTCGCTCGATCGTCTGAAATGGATTGATGCTGGCAGTACCACCCGAGGCCGCAGTCGTAAACTGGCCGGTAATGAAGGGAACGTTCTGACCGACGATGATGCGCGCTTCCTCATTATCAAGCGTGATCAGGTTTGGCATCGACAAGATGTTTGCCTTGGTGTCTGTTTCCAGGGCGCGGGCGAGTACGCCGAGCCCCAGTTGGCCGTTACTGTTCTGGCGGAACAAGCCGGCAGTCAGGCCATTACCTGGTGGCAGCAAGGTGCCCGTGGATGACGAGGCGGCGGTGGCTTGTTGAATCAGGTTATCACCAGCGCTGCTGAATCCGGTGATGATACCGACCCGGTAACCTGCGTCGCCATTACCCGATAGGCCAGCCCACTGCACTCCAAGTTGTGCGGCCCGGTCTGCACTGATCTCGACAATCAGCGATTCGACATACACCTGTGCGCGACGCGCATCGAGCTGATCAATGATTACTCGCAGATTACGATAAACACGCTCGTTGGCAGTAATGATCAGCGTGTTGGTACTGGGGTCAGCCTGGATAAAGCCGGCAACACCACCGGTCGGTAGCGGCCCCTGCATGGGCGCGGGTGAGCTGATCATGGTTTGCACACCGCTTGTAGTGGTGTTGCTTTGCATTTGCGGTGGTGGTGTTGGAGCGCTGGGCGTTATGGGCAGCGCGGTGCCAGATTCGCTGGCGACCACTGCACGCAGTACCTGCGCGAGCTTGCTTGCTTCCGCATTGCGTAGATAAACCACGTGCACATTGCCAGGCAGGCTGGTTGGTTGGTCAAGCTTGGCGATCAAGGTACGTGCCAGGTTGCCACGAGCTTCATTCGGCGCGCGAATGATGAGTGAATTCGTGCGCGCATCGGCAAGCACCATGACCCGTCCAGTATCAGGCTGGCCGGTGGCGCTCGGTGCCATTGTATTGTCCAGCAAGCGATTAATGGTGACCGCTAGATCCATCGCAACCGCATGTTCAACGCGAACTACATCGAGGTCGGCGATCGTGGGTATATCCAAGGTGGCGATGATTCGCGCCAGCCGCTTAAGATTATCGGCATAGTCGGTGATGACTAGGGTGTTGTTCGAAGTGTCTGCCGCGATAGTGTTGCTGGGTGAAATCAGCGGGCGCAGCACTGCTACCAGACCGGTGGCATTCTGGTGATTGAGTGCGAATATTTGAGTTGCGATCTGGTCGCCACGTAGTTTGCCGACTTGCACAGGTGTCGACTGCACTTTGGCGTCGGCTTCGGGTACCACCTTTACGTAATCAGCTGTTCGAACTAGGGCAAAACCTTGTAGCCGCAGCACCGAGCCAAGCAGGTCGTAGGCTTGCGTTTTGCTGAGCGGCTTTTCAGAGACAAGGTTAATGGTGCCCTTGACGCGTGGATCGATCACGAAGGTGTTGCCGGTGTAATGGCCTATCGCGCGTACCACTGACTCGATGTCGGCACCGACAAAGTTAAGCGTCGCCTGTTTCTCATGAGGCTCTTGTGCCTGAACGCTGAGTGTGCTGAGCACGGCGCACAGCAAGATGCATTGGATGATATTTTTCATTTTATGTGTTTACTTTGCTTTACCTTGGTATGCGGGCAATCAGTGGTTCAGGGCTTTATTGAAATTCAAGTGCGATGACATTCCGGTTTTCTACTTGCCTGCGCTGACCGAGCAGATTAAGTAGCCCCGACAGTCGCGCCTCCTCACCTTCTTGTGCCCACGCCTGACCAGAAAATTTGAGAGAGCCGTCGCTGATGTTCCCCTTACCCGTCAAATGCAGTGGTCCGGATAAGGTTTGCAGATTCAGCCGGGTACTGCCTCTGAGCAGATCAAGTTGAACGCGATAGGCACCGAGCGGCTTTACCGGTGATAAAGCAGACATCATCTGCGTCAAATCGATCTGTACTTGGCCATTGATTTGCCAGTTGCGGCCGGTGCGCGTCACCGTCAGTGTTGGCCAGGATGCGCGCATCAAACCCGCAGGCCGAATCGTGTTCAGTGGTGCACCAAGTGCAGCCAGCCCATCGGCTGGCAGGCTGATGTTGCCGGCTTCAACTTTCAAGCGTGACCAGTCGCCGTGGATATTGATGGGTGCGCTAGAGATAGCCTCGTTTTCCAAACGAATATCAAGCATACCGATCATTACCCAAGGAGAAATCCGCCAGACGCAGCGGCCGGGAAGCAGGGGAGTGAGCACATCGTCGCGCGCTGCCGCAGCACCGATCACTGCAGAGCCCTGCCATAGACTGCCCTGCACATCGGCTAGCGAGAATCGACCATCGGTCTGCGCATCAATCAGGGGCACAAGCCACACTGCTGGCGCACTGGCCAGCGCGGTGATGGATACCGTAAACAGGCCTGCGAATATCCAAAGTAGAGCGCGGCTCATGGTGCAAGTCGTAAAGAATGCAGAGCGACAGTGGCATCGACTCGGTCGATGCGCTCGCGCGCACTGATACTGGCTGCTTGCACTGACCATCCTTGTTCGGCTTGCATGTGCTGTAGCCAACGCATGAGTGCGCTGAAGGACACATCATTCCAGCGTGCTTGAAGCTGGCCATTCGATAGCTCGAGTGATGCCGGCTTTATTCCAGCATCGTTCAAGCTCCGCTCTAGCGCGGCTCGATCGATTGATACCGAAGCTGGTGTAGCCGCTGTTGTAGGGGCTACACTGAATTGCTTGGCGAGTGCCTGCATGGTTGCGTGCTCAGCGCGTAACTGCGGTAGTTCGCGCTGCCAGCGACTGCGACCTTCAAGAGCGGGTTCAATCAACAACAAGAAGACTGCGGCTAGCAGCAACATGCCAGCGCCAATAGCGAGGATGATGCGTTCACGCGGGCTGCGCTCACGCCATAGTCGAAGGTCGCTGAGTTGTCGCATCAGAGTGCCTTCAGCTGCCATAGCAGCGGATCTGTAGTAGAAGGAATCAGCTGCAGCTGTCTTGCAGCGAGTGCGTTGCGCATCACCTCCATGGAGATCTGAGCGCCTTGTTTTAGCTTGACGCTCAGCGTAGCATCACGATACTCCAGCGTTGCGATTGCACGCATATCATTACCGGTTTCATGCCAGACCTCGCCCAGCGCCGCGGACAGCACCACAAAATCGGAGGGTGTTAACTCGCCCGACGCCTTCCGCGTTGCGGCTATTTTTTGTTTCATCTGCGCGAGCGGATCGAGCAATACGGTCTCATTCGGAAAGCTCTGTCGGTAGACGCTGGTGATCTCATCCCGTAGCTGCGTACCTTCATTACGTAGCCGCCACCAGTCAGCGTTCAGCGCAATGATATTGAGCAGCGCAACAGTCGTGGCCACAGCAATTGGCCAGCGCCATGCTTTCCAATCGATACGCAAGTAAGCCGCCTTTTCCACCGCCGAGATCAGATCGACCGGCACATGTGCGCTGGCAGCAATCCAATCAGACCATTGCTGCTCGATGATGGTGATGTCGCACCCGTTCTGGGCGGGCATGCCATGACGAAACCACTCTGCTTGTGCCTTGGGTACTGATAGCTGTATTGAATGCTCCGGCGCTAGGGTGTGCAGTAGTTGTGCCACTGCACCCGCTAGCTGCGTCTCATCCTCAACCACTAGCGGTAGCCCGATACCCTCATGGGGTGAGAGTCGGAGCGCCAGCTCATAGCGATGCCCGTGTACCAGTAGGGCAGCGGACAGATGCTCGCTTGAGATTGGTAAACAAAGCGATATAGGCAGCACGCTGATATTGTGCGCACCGAGTTGCTGCACGGTGCTGACCCAGTGCTGTAGCCAAGCGCGATCGGTGATCGCGATTAGTCGTTGTCCATCCGTCTCGGGGCCAACTGCGATCGCACAATCAGCGGCATCGCCGATCACAAATTCTTCCACTAGGGAGGGCAGTGCTGCTTGCAAACGTGTCGCAGTGAGTGGCGGTACCGCCATGCGTAGCAAGGTCACATCGCTGGCCGCCAGCAGCAGCACCACACGCGATACCTGCATCAGTTGTGGTGCAAGTTCACTTAAGGAGGCCGTCGCTGTGCGAAGTGGCCTTGCGCGCATGGCCAGCGCCAGATGCAGAGGGCTACTGTGCGCATCGGTGGAGGCGGCAGTTCGAGCGGGTAGCTGCAGATATAAGGTGTCTATTGAGCCCGGGTGCGCCATTTAAACCTCTCTTACCCACAGTAGCCGGGTTGCGGTTGGCAGACGCTCGACCAGCGCCTGAACCTCCAGCGTTGCAGCGCGGATGGTGACGATGCCGGTGACCATAAAGTAGCCGCTGGTGACGCTCAGTCGCGTACTGTCAAAACCGGTCGAGCTGCCTGGCAAACGTGCCGCAAGATCGGCTACGCTACGAAAGGCCGTTTGGCGCCGGCTGCTTGCAAGTGCGCTTGCATCGGCGAGCGAGAGTCCAGGCAGGCGCGCCGCTAGCACTTCGGGTGTTGCGGTATTGATGTTGACCGTGGTGCTAGTGGGAAGAATGACGACATGTGGACGAATCACATTGATCATTTGTGGCGTACAGCCTGGTACGACCAGCAGATCATCTAATTGCACGTAACTGATCGGGCGTACGCCATTCGTTTGCGTATCCAGTGCAGCACGATTAATGGCTACCATCTGCTGCGCGATACTGTTTGCGAGCGCTGGATCCTGCTGCAACAAGCTCAGCAGCCGCGCGAAGGTATCTACCTCGGTTTGATTGACACGATCTTGCGTGGCTAGGTTGGTGAGATTGAGGCGACCCTGCGCGTCCTGAATCGCACCCGACAGTACCGCACTGCCAGCATCACCGCGCATAGCAGCCGACTCCACATACCGGTCCAACCGCGTGGGTGACAAGGGAACTGCCCAAGGCTCGTTCAAATCATCAATGGTCGATGTACGCCCATCTTCGCGCAGAATCAGCCTTGCCCAATCCAGCGCACCGCGTAACACCCACTGCTTTTGCAGTTGCAAACGCTGGTTCTCAATCGAGCGGACCTGTACCTGTTGTTGCCAGAATAAGCTCGCGACAATCGTCACGGCTAGTGTTGTGAGCAACAGTGCGGTAACCACTGCCACGCCGTGCTGCTGGCCACGATGTATGCACTGGTGTCGGTCGTTCATAGGGCACCCAGCATGAAAATCTTGGTCATATTCGCCGCTCGACCGGGTAATTGCAGCGATACCTCAAGACCGCGCCAAACGGTCTGCGTCGCCGTCGTACCGCGCTCTGGGTTCATAAGTGAGCCACGCGAGATGACCGGCTTATCCATTGGCTGCCAAGTGCGCCAGCCAGCACCATCATCCGTCCACACCCGGAGCACCATCTGTTGTACGCCACTATGTAACTTGACTGCCGAAGCACTGCCGTTCTGCGCTAGCTGCCAGTCACGCGCAAGTTGATTCAAGTCCCGTGTCGGCGGTGTTTCCTCACGCGTGAGCAAGCTGTCGCGCCAGCGCCAGGTTACCAACTGCAAGGCTCCGGCTTGAGCCTCCGGTTGTAGCCGCCGCGCCAGCGTGAGGCGATTGGCCTCAATCAGCATAGGTCTTGCACCTGCCAGCGTGTCGGCGTCGACCGCGTTAGCGCAATCAATTTGCAGCTGCGCAAATACCAATTGGAGGTCACGGGTTTGTGCCAACTCTTCATTCAAAATAAGCCGGGTGCGGGTGATGACATCCAAGCCGCGCCAACCCAGCACCGAAATAATGGCGAGCACTGCTATCGCCACCAGCAGTTCGACTAGGGTTAATCCACGGCTGTGACGGTCAGATCGCATTCGGTACTACCTGTGACAGCATCAAAACGCGACGACCGGTCGTGTCTAGCACTGAGACTTCGACGCGACGAAACGCTGGATTCGGAGTGGCTAGAATTTCTTCTTCACAGCGCAGCGAAAGCGCACCCTGCGGACAAGTAAAGCTGCGTTTGCCCAGGGGCGGCCACTCGCGCCCAAGCCGGATCTGCGTCAATCGATTCTCTGCCGACCACGTTGCCATCATTGCTACCCGCAGGTCAGTGCTGTTTTGCGTCAGGCTGCCGATGGCGCGCAGACTCGCTGCCAGTGCGGTACCAACAATGACTAGTGCCACCAACACCTCGAGTAGGGTGAATCCATCGCTACGCGCGCGCATATCACTCCACTTGAAAGTTACCGACACCATCAGCCCTTACCGTGACGCTGCTGCCATCCGCGCTTAACGCGAGCCTGAATGCTTTGTCGACTGGCTCGCGCCCAAACACGATCCGCATTGGAAGCTGGGTATTGCCAACAGGATCTAGCCTTAGCGTAAGCGGGGCTAAGCGGTAATTGCGCTCTCGAAGTAAATCGTCACCGAGCAGTGGACGCCACTCACCCGCTTGCCGGATCAGGAAACGGTAGCGCATCGTGTCGGCCTCAAATGCAATTGCTTGATTTCGCACAATCGCTTCGTCGCGTGCCACTTGCAGGAGCAGCGCGATACGTTGTGCTTCGTTTTGCAGCAGCTGTCGCTGACTTGGGTTAGCGTTAAAGACCACGGCGCCGAGCATAATGCCAACGATCACTAGCACCACCAATAGCTCAAGCAGCGTGAAACCACGCGTTCCTGAACGACGCCAGTGCGGCGAATTACTCCATCCAGGAACCAATGTCTGCATCCACGCCGGTACCGCCCGGCTTGCCATCAGCGCCATACGAGAACACATCAACCTCGCCGCGCAAGCCTGGCGAGAGATATTGATACGGATTGCCCCACGGGTCTTTATTCAGTCGATCGAGATAGCCGCCGGTCTTCCAGTTCGGTGGCACGGGTGCCACAGTCGGACGAGCCACAAGCGCTTGAAGACCCTGCTCGGTGCTGGGAAAGCGCTGGTTATCCAGGCGATACAACTTGAGCGATTGCATTAGCGTTGCAATATCCTGCTTTGCCGCCAAAATCCGCGCATCATCTGCACGCCCCATCAGTCGCGGTACCACCAACGCCGCCAATACGCCCATGATCACGACAACTACCATGATCTCAATCAGGGTGAAGCCGCCGTTATGGCGTTGTCGGTTTGTGGTGGGAGGAGTGAGGCGCTTTGCTACCGATTGTGTCAATACCATGGATGTTTTATGTGATGCGGTGTGTAGTGCGTGATTCAATTCGACGTTTCACAATGCGCTGCATATACCGTGTCGAAACCTGGCGCGATCGATACCACATGAAATCTTAAGCGGCTAAGGATCGCTTTGCTTTCGAAAATGGCCTCGCTTTGTTTTCCATCGTTATGAGATCAATCAGCAGCACATGATCGACCATCATGGCGGCATTTTGGCTATCATCTTTAGATAAAAAAACGAACCAGCCTAGCGATTATTCATTTGCTGCCAAGGCCTAATCTGGTTTGATGACTGACATATGCTAAGGGAAAAAAATTTGCGACGGGCAAGGAAAGGAATCACGCTGCCATGTTGGCCATGGCAGCGGATTCCATCGTTACTCAAGCTCGCTTAAGCTTCGCCGATACGCTTACCGTCGGCACGCGAGATCACCAGGGTTGCCGATCGTGGACGACCAGCAGGACCATACGGTGCCTGCAATCCTCCACCATTCCCTGGCCACGTACTCTGGGCTGCTGCTGGTGTAGTCGTACTCCAGAAGGCTGCCGTAGTACCTTCACCCGGATGCTGAATGTTGACAAAAATTGTCTTTCCATCCGCGGTTTCGGTGATACCCGTTACTTCTGAGCCCTTGGGTGCAACCAGGAAGCGCTTTAACCGTGCTTCGCCGAGCGTAGCGCCGACGTAGGTGGTGATGCTGCTCGTTGCTGCGCCAAGTTGGTTCGATACGACGATGCTACGGCCATCGCCAACCTGGCCGGGCACCGCTGCCAGCAGCATACAGTTGGTCTCATCGGTGAACGCACCATCGTCCGTCTGAATCCAGCAAATACCGGTTGCCTCACTGAACCACAAACCGTCGGGCGACGAGAAGCTGTTGTTAGCCGAAAGCCCGGAGATATTCTCAGCGCCGACCATATCTTCTTCAGCGCCAAACACGAAGATGTCCCAAGTGAATTTGGTTGCGTCAGAAGCCCCGTCCGATTCCTTGAATCGAATAATGTGACCATTCGGATTGCCGGATCCCCGATTTCCGTCACTATCCGCGTAAGAGCGAGGGTTAGCAGCGTTGACAGTTGCAGGCGTACGGAGTGTGCTGTTGTTATTGGTCAGGGCGAAGTAAATCTCGCCATTGGCTGGATTGACAGCGCCCCATTCAGGACGGTCCATCTTCGTTGCACCCACAGCATCTGCTGCTAATCGGGTGTGAACATAAACATCTGCTTGCGACGAGAACGAAAAGCCACTGGAATTGTAGGCAGCAATTGCACTATTGGTGATGGCTAGCTCAATCCATTCACCCGAGCCATCTGAATTAAATTTCGCTGCGTATAGTTTGCCTTCGTCGAGGTACTTGTTACCCGCGGTAATACCCGCTCCTTGATCAGCCTGATTCCATGGTTGAGCCGTAACAAACTTGTAGATGTATTCGTTGCGTGCGTCACACCCCATGTAAAACGCGAGCGGCTTACCAGCAACTGGCTTGCCAACCACTGCTGCCTCATGAGCGAAACGACCCATGGCAGTCCTTTTCGCAGGACGCGCAGTCGGGTTAGCCGGGTCGATTTCAACGTTATAGCCAAATGTTTGCGGCTCGTGTCTGAAGTCGTCGGCGGCAGAGGCGCCGAAGGCAGATGCGTTCCAGCGTGAGAAACGGAAATTGGTATCTGGAAGATCCGTGACCGTATGCCATCCCTGAGTATTAGCGGTCATTGCCGTGGCGGCTAACGCTGCGGCACGTACGCCGTAACGTGTGCGGGACGCTGCTATCTTGGCATTGGGCGCGACCGCATCCTTGGGCATTGCAAAGTAGGTTGCCCAGTTTTCCTCACAAGTCAGATAAGTGCCCCACGGGGTATAACCATGTCCGCAATTATTCAGAGTACCGCGCGCTGTTGTGCCGGTCGTATCAAAGCGGGTGACAAACTGCGCTTGAATTGCTGCCAAGTGCGCCGCTGGACCGCGAACATCGCACAATGTCTCAGGTGTAACTCGGCGATTTAGCGACGAACCCACAACGTATCCAGTCGGTTTACCGCTCGCATCCAGCGAGACCTCGGCAATCGATACACCGTGAAGATTTATCTCTTTAAGGGCCTCAGATCCAGGACGGGCACCTAAATCCCATGTGCCGAACTGGTCAAATCGCTTACCAGCTGTGCCGGCCGAAGTTTGACCTCTTGGGTGAAGGAAGTCCGCATCAGCAGAACTCTCGTGGTTGACTACGAGAACTGCTTTGTTTGTGCTCGTGTAAGACACTTTGCCAGTGGCGCCGATGTAAAACAAGTGCATACCATCATGGTGGTCACCAACTCGGTTTGACCAATCATCAGTCTCTACGCCTTGATTGCTATAACTGGAAATGCTGTTGTTTAGCCTATCTCCCGTGGCGTGCAATACCGAGACGGTGTAGCCAGGAGGCACCACGACTGCGTCAGCAAGACTCTTTGCCGTGGCTGGAAATGGAAGCGCACTTGAACTAGCTGGTAATGGCGTACCTGAATCGGAACCGCCACCGCAGGCAGCCAACATAGGCAGAGTAGCCACTGAGGCGAGGCCAAAGCCCCCCTTCAGGATCAAGCGACGGTGAGGGCTGGCAAGACCGCGCTGTAGTACATCATCAAAATGCTCATTGTCACTGACATTGTGTTCAAAGCTTGGGTGATTAGACACACTATCCTCCGGTTGGCTGAAAAACTGGAAGGATATTGCCGCGCGATTATTTAAAGACGATGACAGATTTTTTAAAAGATGGTTGCGCGGTACTGCGCATTAATTCGGTGCGTCTTAAAGTCCGAAAAAGGGCGGTGACAATCTAGCTGGAGATTTTTGTGGATAAATTGTTACAGCTTGTCATATTTGGCACCGGAATTTCCAGATCACTAATGAATACGATATTGGCATTGAATTTGCTCTAGAGATTTTGTAAATCGAGCGTATATCCATCGCCCTATTTCGAATTGATATCTCCTATTCATCAAGGATCGACCTTATGCTAAAAATATCAAGCCATGTGACGATGCCAAGGCGTCGCCCCGCCGGAACGTCCCCAGTAAATTCATCTAGTAAGCGGCGTCATTCACCAGAACTGAGAACACTAGTGCATCGTGGTACGCGCTACGTGAGTGGGCACAGCGATACCTCAAACGTATCCAGCTTCAACCATCAACTATTTGAGTGGGCCAAGGCGCGCACCCAAGCAATGACGGTAGATGTGTCGCGTCTTGATGAGAACTCCCGCGAAACGGATACTGTACTGCTTCCCCCATGGCGAACCGTACTGGTGCCGAAAGCGCGTGTTGAGGATCTGAAATTTCACGTCTATCACTACTGCTCACCATCGATCTGGATGTGGAACATCGGCTACGGTCGACCAGTCGATAATTGTAATCCGTATGACGTCAACCCCGGCGCGATCGATCATGAGCGAATCACGCGACGGCCAGGTAAGGGTCACTTTGATTCGGTTGCTCGGGGTGCCTATGGCAATCGAAATTTCAAATATTTATGGGCTATCGATCATGCCGGCATGCATATCGCGAGAGAGATGACGCCTTGCAAGATGAGTTCGCGCGGTGTGATCACCCATTCGATTTTGGTCGATAAAGGTATTAACGCTGGAGAGATTTTTTTCGATGTCGACGACCCGGCCAAAGTATTTATCAATTTTGGCTCTGCGCGCCTGCCAATGCGCGATGTCAGGGAAGCCGAGCACACTGCCGAGTTTCTATTGGCCCTGAATTACCAAACTGTGGTGGCGATGATTCCTAATCGCGATCTGCAGCAATCCCCGTATGGCATGAGTGATCGCTACGGCCCACACGTACAAAATATGGTGTTCAAACTTCAAGACAAACTTGAAGAGTAACGGCGTTGGACCGCGACCAAGCCCGACGGACAACGGACAACGGACAACATCAGCCGTTGTATTGTTGAATTAGCTTAGTCGGCGAGTATCTGCTCAATGGCGAGCCCAATTGAAAAAACGCGCGCATCCGCCATCGCTGGCGCGCCAATCATCAGACCGACCGGTAAGTCGCCTGTGCGCTGACAAGGCAGCGACAAAGAACAACCATCGAGCAGATTGATTAGCGAGGGATTTCGTAGCAGGAGTCGATTCACATCGAAGAAGGTTTCTTCGGAGGCGAGTAGCGCCTCGGTACGCGGTGCAACGATAGGTACGGTCGGCATCAACATCGCATCGAATCCATTTAAGGCTTGCTCGACACGCGCAATCCAGTCTTTGCGCGCAGCCAACAATCGCTGAAAATCTTGTTCGGTATATTTCTCGCCTGCGCGAATTCGCGTTGCTACCAGTGAATCGTACTGATCCGCATGAGTCGCCAGCAGTTTGTGATGCCAACGCCAGGATTCGATTTGTGGAAAGCGATTGATGTCGCGCGCCTCTCCAAACATTTTCATCGGCACTTCAACTACGGTTGCGCCAGCGGCAGATAGTTTGGATAGGGTGATGGTGAAAGCACGGGCGACGGTATCGTCGATGTCGTCCATCACCAAATCTTCAGGTACAGCAAACTTCAACCCTGATAAAGAGCCGGCCTCGGGGGCCAGCGCTTGATCGGCAATCAGGCTATCGACCAATAAACAGTCAGCAACATTGCGTGCGATGGGCCCAATCGAATCCAGCACCGGCGCGAGCGGCAGGGCGCCTGTGGTGGGTACCCGCTGCATGGTGGGTTTGAAGCCAACCAAGCCACAGAGTGCTGCCGGGATACGCACTGAGCCGCCCGTATCCGAACCCAGTGCTGCCACACAAATGCCAGCGCCCACCGATGCCGCAGCGCCTGATGAAGAGCCGCCCGTGATACGAGTCGCATCCAACGGGTTGGCCGGCGTGCCGTAGTGCGGGTTAATGCCTACCCCAGAAAAACCAAACTCGGTCATATTGGTCTTGCCGATGATTGCAGCACCCGCATTCCTTAATCGCGCGACCACGGTAGCGTCGCTCGCCGCTGCGGGATGGCCATCCAGCACTACAGAACCCGCCATCGTGGTGTCACCCGCGACATCCAGTAAGTCCTTGACCGACACGGGCAGTCCCGCCAGCGGCGACTGCGGCTGTCGGGACATCCGCATGACATCCGCGTGGGCGGCGGCTTTGAGTGCCTCGTCACGATAGATACGGGTGAACACCGAGGAAGACTGCTCGGCGAGGTCGAGACTCGCATGTACGAGCTCGTACCGGTTCTGGCCATTAAGCGAGGCGATAT
>JBIKUP010000215.1:0-3677 GCA_044347535.1 Burkholderiaceae bacterium | reverse complement strand
CCGCAGCGGAGCGTCCTTATCGTTGGTTTTAGCCGAGCGGGCAAGCGGAGGAGTTCGAAGCGCCATCGTGATTTCAGTCGGGCTCAGCGCCGCGCTGCCGGAGGTAGTAGGGGTGATAGAATGCGCCGCGGTTAGCGGCATCTCTTCGAAGCGTCGCTGGCCAAGCGACCTTCTACTGAGAGACCGCATTGAACGCCAAATTTTCTGGAAAACTGATCATCGCCTCTCGCGAGAGCCGTCTCGCGATGTGGCAGGCTGAAACGGTTCGCGCGCGCCTGCTCGAATTATATCCGGACAGTACTGTCGAAATCCTCGGCATGACGACGCGTGGTGACCAGATCCTCGACCGTACCCTGTCCAAAGTGGGCGGTAAGGGCTTGTTCGTCAAAGAGCTCGAAGTCGCAATGGAAGAGGGCCGGGCCGATCTCGCGGTGCACTCCTTGAAAGATGTGCCGATGGAGCTGCCTGAAGGCTTCACCCTCGCCGCCGTGCTCGAGCGCGAAGACCCGCGCGATGCCTTCGTCTCGAATGATTACGACAGCCTGGAGGCCTTGCCGCCTGGGGCGATTATTGGCACCAGCAGCCTGCGTCGACAGGCGCTGATTGCGGCGCGTTTCCCGCAGCTGCAGATCCACCCGCTGCGCGGCAACCTCGACACCCGGCTCGCCAAGCTCGACCGCGGCGAATATGCTGCCATCATTCTGGCTGCAGCGGGCCTAAAGCGTCTGGGTATGGCCGAGCGCATACGCGCCTTCATTGATCCGGCGCAGAGCCTGCCTGCGCCAGGACAGGGCGCCATGGCCATCGAGATTCGTAGTGGTCGTGACGAGCTGGTGCAGTTACTCGCGCCGCTGAACCACGCAGATACCGAGAACGCGGTACGCGCCGAGCGCCAGCTCTCGCGCAGCTTCGGCGGAAGTTGTCAGATCCCGCTGGCCGCGTATGCGACGGTCGACCAGCACGCACTCACGCTCACGGCGATGGTGGCTACGCCGGACGGCAAGCGCATCGCGCGCGCCGTGGCGCAAGGCGCCGCTGACTCGCCCGAAGCCGTTGGTGTGCAGGTAGCGCAGGCGCTAGAAGCGCAAGACGCCACCGCGATCCTCGCCGCCTGCCGCACCGACTAAACACAGCGCGTGGGTAAGGGCGTCGTCATCACCCGTCCCCGCGCGCAAGCCGAAGCACTCGCGGTGCGTTTTGCGCAGTTTGGTGTGACGGTCCATGTGTTTCCCCTGCTCGAGATACAGCCAATTCAAGACAGCGCCGCACTGCGCGCCACCCTGTCACGCTTGGCCGACTACGCCATGGTGGCATTTGTCAGCCCAAACGCGATTGATGCCGCCTTTGCCTATATCGATCGCTGGCCCCGGGAAGTGATCGCTGCCGTCGTCGGGGAAGGTAGCCGGCAGGCACTGGCGCGTCATGGCGTCACCGAGGCCAGTGCGCGCATCGTCAGTCCGGTTGACCCGCACCGCACGGATTCCGAGACCTTGCTCGAAGTGCTAGATCTGCCAGCATTACAGGGCCGACGCGTGCTGATTATTCGCGCCGAAACCGGTCGCGAGTTGTTGGCCGATCGTTTGCGATTGGCGGGCGTTGAGGTAGAGCAAGTCGCCGCCTACCAACGTGGCATGCCTGTGTTCGATGCCGCGTGTCATGCGCAGCTGAATGAGCTCATCGCATCAGAGTCATCCTGGATCATCACCAGCTCCGAGGCACTCCGAAATTTGCTGGACATGGTGCGCCTGGGGCCGGGCGAGCCAGGCATGACGCAAATCTTGAATAGCCAATTGATCGTACCCCATCCGCGCATCGCCGAGACTGCGCAGGCACTCGGATTCACTCGCGTAACGCAGACCGCATCAGGGGACGAAGCGCTAGTCGCCGCGATACAATCGGCGGCATGAGCGACAAATCATTACCTGCCAACCAAGCAACTTCCGAAGCCGCCGAGCCTGACGCATCAAAGGCGATGGATACGGATTCGTCCGTGCAAGCTGATGCATCCACCAGCAAAGAGTCTGCCGCACCGATTGAAGCTGCTGCTGCGGCAGATTCTGCGACACCATCCGCTGGAGCTAATGCGCCAGATCAGGTGGCAGACACTTCGCCAGACGCTGCCCCATCTGAAAACGCGCAAAACGCACAAAACGCACAAGCAACACCGACCGCAGCAACGCCCGAAGCGCCTGCACCAAGTGAACCACCGTCGACGGGTCGATCCTGGTGGTGGCCGCGCTGGCCGGATGACAAGGAAGCCCGCCTAAAACTCGTGTTAGGTGGTCTTGCCGCATTACTTGCGCTGCAGTGGTGGAATGCGCGCTCTGATATCTCCGATTTAAAGCGTGACGTGGCGCAGCGATTGCAATCTGGCGAAAATCTCAATAGCCAAACCAAACTCATCGCTGATCGGGTTGATGATCAGCTGCGGGTTTTGCAAGGCAAGGTCTCAGTGCTTGAGGCGCGCCAATCAGATGCACAGAATCAGCAAGCCGCGCTAGAGCAGCTTTACCGTGATCTTGCCAAAAACCGTGACGACTGGGCGCTAGCGGAAATAGAACAAGTGCTATCCACCGCCAGCCAGCAATTACAACTCGCTGGCAATGTGCGAAGCGCGCTGGTGGCGTTGCAAAGTGCCGACGCCCGTTTATCGCGAGTAGACCGGCCGCAGTTCATTGCGATTCGACGCGCGATCGCGCAAGACATCGAAAAACTCAAGAGCCTGCCCAGTGTCGACTTGACCGGCGTTGCGGTTCGACTCGACTCTTTGGTGGCGCAAGTCGATGCGATGCCGCTGCTGTCAGATGAGAAGCCCGGCATCGTTGCGCCGTCACCTAAAACCAAACTCTCCAACCGTCAAAAAATCGAGAGTAATAGCGCTTTCGACTGGCGCGTGGAGATGCAGGAACGCTGGGCGGCCTGGAGTAGCGAGTTGTGGAGCGATCTCAAGCAGTTGATGCGGATTCGTACCGTGACGGCGCCCGAGGCCTTGTTGCTAACACCAGAGCAAGCGTTTTTTGCGCGTGAGAACGTCAAGCTGCGTTTGCTGAATGCACGTGTGGCGCTGCTGTCGCGTAACGATGCGGCGTTTCGTAGTGATCTAGCAGAAGCCGATCGCGCGCTGCAGCGCTACTTTGATCTGCGCGATCCGCACACCCGAGCCGGTCGCGAGCTGATTCGGCAGATTCGGGAGAGTGTGCTGAACATAGAAATGCCAACCCTGTCACATAGCCTGGCAGCAGTACGTCAGTCGCGTTCGCGGCCATGAGCAAGGTGCGTCCGTGACCACGCGATTTTTTCTTTGGCTAGTCGGTCTATTCGCAGCGGCGATCGGGCTTGCGGTGCTCGCACGTTTTAATCCGGGCAATGTCGTCCTGTTTTATCCGCCGCATCGCATTGATATCTCGCTGAATTTTTTCATCGTCATCCTGCTGCTGAGTTTTTTACTGCTGCTGTTGATCGTGAATACCGTGAGAGCCACCATGGCACTGCCGCGACGTGTGGAGCAGTACCGTGCGATGCGACAGTTGCGTGAATCAGGGCGTGCGCTACAAGAAGCCCTGCGCGCCTATTTCGAGGGGCGTTTCGGGCGGGTAGAAAAATCCGCGCGTAAGGCTGCGCAATCTGCAGAGTATGCCGGCCTTGCTGCATTACTTGGAGCACGTGCAGCACAGCGT